>CAZQWP010000078.1:0-7307 GCA_964597005.1 uncultured Methanosarcinales archaeon
TGGTCAGATACCTTTTTATTATGGACATACAAATATTGGGTAATAAATATAGTTTTAGTTTTCATTTGACTAAATTGAATGCAACCAATTAAAAAAAGGTGAAATTGTGGGCGATGAATGGCAAATTGATCTGAAGATTCCCGATATTGGATCAATGATTACTCTTTTTGCGGTATCTGTATGTTCTGCGATCCTGAGTTCTGCAGAAATAGCATACACCATGATGTGGATCACATCCGCATATGAACGGCACGGAAAGGATTTTTTCATTGATTTGATAAATGCAAAGGCTTTGACATGGACAGCAGAATTCGTGGTGGTGGTAGGGTCACTGTTGTTGATGTCTTCTCTTGTATTTCTCATAACCATGACAGTGTCTCTTGTTGAACTGAATGGGATTGGAAAGGAAGACAAGAAAGAACATCTGCGGATTATTTCCGTTTTATTTTCAATCGGAATGTTGTTGCTTGTTCTGGCACTGGTTTCGGCAATAATACTAAGGTATCTGTAAATTAGCATAATCTAAGTCATATAATATCCTATACGGTGGCACAGGCATAAGAGGGGAACATAATGAGCATGAGTAATATACGCGGCACGATCAAAGAGGTGCCAAAAGATGTTGGGCAAACCAAGGCGTCAATCGAAGACATCGCGAATATATCAACAAAAACAGAGAGGGTACTCTATCCCATAGCTGCAATTGTCGGGCAGGAGAAAATGCTCCGCGCACTGATATTGAATGCTATTAATCCACCCATTGGCGGTGTACTGATTCGTGGTCAGAAAGGGACTGCCAAATCCACGGCAGTGCGGGGTCTTGTAGAAATACTGCCCGAGATCGAGGTCATTACCGGATGCAAATTCAATTGCGATCCTGCAGAGCCTAAAAAATATTGCTGGGAATGCAGGGAAAAACAGAAAAAAGGGATATTGAGAGTTGAAAAACGTTCGACCAAGGTGGTAGACCTGCCGGTGGGTGCCACTGAGGACCGCGTCGTAGGCAGTCTGGATATCGAAAAAGCTGTCAAGGAAGGCGTACAGGCATTTGAACCGGGAATACTGGCAGATGCAAATCGCGGTATCTTATACGTTGACGAGATAAACCTGCTGGACGATTTTGTGGTGGATGCCTTGCTGGATGCGGCAGCTATGAGCGTGAACACGGTGGAACGTGAGGGTGTAAGTGTTAGCCATCCTTCGAATTTCATTATTGTGGGAAGCATGAACCCGGAAGAAGGTGAGCTCAGACCCCAGCTTCTTGACAGGATCGCATTGCAGGTTGAGGTTGTTGGTATCTTGGATATTGAGCAGCGCATCGAGATCATCGAACGTGGTAACCATTTCAATGATGATTCCCTCCAGTTCAGGAGGGATTTTGAAAACGAGCAGGAAAGCCTGCGCGTGAAGATCGTCAAGGCAAAACAACTGCTCCAACGGGTCACAACAACAAGGGAAAACCTGCGGACGATCGCAGAGATATGTGTTGCATTCAATGTGGACGGACACCGTGCAGATATTATGATCGAGCGTGCGGCACGTACGAACGCGGCGTATGAGGGGCGGGAACGCATCACAAACGACGATATCATCGAAGCTGCGGAGATGGTGCTTCCGCATAGGATGCGCAAGAAACCGTTCGAGGAGGAAGAATTCAGCGCCGAACAGCTCCGCGCGGTTGTTGATGGAACGGTTTAACTGACAGGTGTACAGATGAGCAACAATGCAGCCGCCATGCGGATGCGCAACAACCTGAAACGGGATTATGGTATCAAGGTATTCCATATTGTCAGACCTATTTTGTGCATACGCATCCCAAAAGCAGATGTTTCTGGCTTTGATAAGGTGGATTCAGACATCATCTATGATTGCATACATGCGAATCTCGAGCAGATGCGTCCGGAGGAGATCAGGGATGTATTCATTATTTCAGATTCGGATTATCTGTTACTTAGCCCGGATGTGTTTTTCAGCCATATTTTTAAGGAAAGTAGGATTTATGAATCTGGAGAGATAGAGACCTTTGAAGCCGAAACCTGTGATTGGGTAGAGGTTACACTTGATGAGCTAACCAATGTTGAAGATCAGGTATATGTTGCTGAGGCTGAAGAACCGTTTAAAGTAGGAATTGAAGAATCGATTGAGTTGGAAATTGAAGAATCTATAGAAGTAAGAATCGAGGAACCTGTTGAATCAGTAATTCAAGAACCGGTTGAAGAAGAAGCCAAAGAGTTTCTTGAGGTCGAGGCGGAAATACCGGTTGTGGAAAAAACCGAAGAACTAGTAGAGGCATACACCGAAAAAACAGAGGAAATAGAAAGAGTAGAACCGACTGGATTAGGATCAAAAGATACTGCAAAACCGCAGACCGAAAAAATGCACGACACCCTGAAGGAAGATCAGGTCGTTGGCAAGATACTCAATGATTTTGCAAGGAACGGTCAGAAGAAGAAACTTGCAGTCGGAAGGCTCAAATCCGGGAGGCGTGCAGAGGTTCTGACCAAAAGCAAACGTGGCAGGTATGTACGATACCGGATGCCAGGTCAGAAGATCACCGATATTGCAATTGCTCCCACGGTGCGTGCTGCAGCGCACCATGCAAAGGATGGGCATATTACCATAAAAAAGGGCGACCTGCGGGAGAAGATCAGGCGCCGGCGAGTCTCCACACTTATCAATATAGTATTCGACACTTCCGGTTCCATGGATGAGCAGGACAAGATTCGAATAACCACCGGCGTGGTACTGGCATTGCTAAAGGATGCATACCAGCGGCGAGACCGCGTTTCTCTAATAACATATAGCGGGAGGTCAGCAGAACTGGTACTTCCCTTTACATCATCTGTTGAGGCTGCCAAACGGTATCTTGAAAATGTTCCTTTTGGCGGGACGACTCCCATGGCTTCAGGATTGCTGGTCAGTCTTGACGTTCTTTTGCGGGAACTCAAAAAAGAGCCATCTGCTGTACCTATAATGGTTCTCGTGACAGATGGCACTGCAAATGTGCCCCTTTATATTGGCGGCAACATTAAGCGCGAAATCATGCAGGTATGCAGCCGCGTCTCCAATTCAAGAATAAATGCGCTGGTTGTGGATATTAGTAATACCGGGTCAAAGCTTGCAGTTGAAGTATCCCATAAGTGTCATGGCAGGTACTATCATCCAGTTTCACTGAGTAAAGAGGCACTATATAATGCGATAAAGGAAGAACGGGACGATACAGCAGGATATGCAGTAAAAAAAATCGTCTCTGAATGAAATACCAGTTGTCATCTTGAGATGTTCTGCATTATTTGTTTGTCTCATCAAATGTGCTGTCTAACTCTGTGCTGTGTTTTGGGAAGATCGCCAATGAAATGTGCGTTTCGTCGTTGTATGTTATCAATTTATCATGTTTCGCCTCTATGATAACCCGTTTTATTCCACCGATCCCACTAGCACAGGCAGCCATTTCAGCAGCCCTGAAAATCAGAGCAGACAGTGCGCCAAATGCTTGAGCATTGGTCTTTGGCACAGAAGAAGATAGCAAGAAACCATTCCGGTCAATAATTGCAGTTGCTTGGGTTCCATGATATTTTTGTAAATTATCTGGTATGCTCTCTAATACTTTTGCAGTTTTATCCACATATGACCCCCATTAACTTTAAAATAAAATGTCTAGCTAATTGTAGAAAAACATGACGGTCTACTTTTTATAAAAAAACAAATATATCTGCTACATTAACAAAGTAAAAAGAGCCGAATATCATGCTTGAACAACTTAAAGAATCACTAACAAATGCCCCTATCATCAACAGGGGAGATTATTACTATTTCATACACCCGATATCAGATGGTGTTCCCACGATTACCCCTGAGCTGATTGAGGAAGTTTCTGATTATATCCTGAAGATCGCAGATACGAATGTGGACCGTATACTTACAATAGAGGCAATGGGGATTCCGGTGGCAACTGCACTCTCATTAAAAAGTGGTATTCCGCTTTCCATTGTAAGGAAAAGGAAGTATGAACTTGAAGGTGAGGTCGTGCTGTCCCAGAGTACAGGGTATTCGAAAGGTGAGCTGTACATCAACGGAATTGTTGAAGGTGACCGTGTCCTTATCGTGGATGATGTGATAAGCACGGGGGGCACGTTGAAGTCCCTTGTCGGTGCTCTTCAGGATGTCGGTGCCATAGTGTGCGATGTGGTTGTTGTGATCGAAAGGGGAGAAGGTTCGTTGAGACTTAAGGAAATTGGTATTGATGTCAAAACGCTTGTTAAGATCGATGTGAATAAAGACGGCGTGGTGATAGAGGAGGTAGCTGGTGAGCAGCGGTGAAGTCTTTGATTTCCAGATAGATCATATAATCGACAAGATTAACAGATGCAGTGCAGAAGTCGTGGGACTCCAGTTCCCTGAGGGTTTTAAAAGGCGCGCATCAAAGATCGCTTTAATTATAGAGGAATCGACCTGTGCAAAGACCGTAATATCCGGGAATCCATGTTTTGGTGCATGTGATCTCGATTCTGCTCTTATCGGCAATGTGGACATATTGTTCCATTTCGGGCATGCAGAACTTGATGATACGAAATTAGCAGAAAAGGTTTGTTTTATTGATGTCCGCTCGGATGTGGATGTGGTTGCAGTAACCAAAAAAGCACTTCTCAAACTGCGGGGTCAGCGTATAGGTTTGATCACAACGGTCCAGCATGTGCATAAGCTGGCTGATGCATGCAAAGTTCTGGAATCGAACGGTAAAGAATGTGCGATTGGTAAAGGTGATAGCAAGATCGCATATCCCGGACAAGTGCTGGGTTGCAATTTCTCAGCCGCTCGTGCCGAGGAATGCGACGAGTATCTGTATATAGGAAGCGGCGAGTTCCATCCACTTGGTGTGTTCCTTGCAACCAAAAAACGTGTTCTGATCGCGGACCCTTTTATGAATGAAGTGCGTGAGGTGGATCCGTCCAGAATATTGAGGCAGCGCAGTGCGGTGATCGCAAAATCCCTCGATGCATCGGTTTTTGGGATATTGGTCTCTACGAAAAACGGTCAAAATCGCATGGATCTTGCATTCTCTTTAAAGGAACTTGCAAAAAGCCATGGAAAAGAAGCACATATATTGTCAATGGACTTGATAACTCCTGATCAACTACTGCAATTTAAGGTAGATGCGTTTGTAAGCACGGCATGCCCGAGACTGGCGATAGATGAGGTTGGAAGGTTTTATGCCCCTGTGCTCACGCCGCAGGAGTTCAGGATAGTATTGGGTGATTGCAGGTGGGAAGACCTCTTGTTTGATGAGATAATAGGTGAGTAGGCTTATACCATGAAACAGCGAAAACTGGAGATGGTGCTTGAGCAAGTTGATGGTTTTGCTTCTCCGAATGCGGCTCTTGAGCAATATGCAACCCCTGCGGTGCTTGCTGCGGAAGTGTTGCATTATGCGTATATGAAAGGAGACATCATAGATACCGTTTATGACCTCGGGTGCGGGACAGGAATACTGGCTATCGGTGCAAAATTGCTTGGTTCAGACAGGGTAGTTGGTTTTGATTCTGATGCAGAGGCTTTGAAGATTGCAGAGGGAAATGCAAAGAAACTTGGCGTTGATGTTGAGTTCGTTTCCTCTGATATAAGGGATGTGAGCGGGCATGCACATGCTGTTATCATGAACCCACCGTTCGGGGCACAGGTAAAAGGGAGTGATCGACCATTTCTCTTAACGGCATTGAAGGTGAGTGATGTCATATATTCCATACATAATTGCGGAAGCCATGATTTCATCCGGAAGTTCATCACTCCTGCGGTTATTACAGAATGGTACACAACAGTGTTCCCAATAAAACGAACATTTAAATTCCATAAAAAAGATGTAGAACGAGTCGAAGTGGAAATTTACAGGATTATGCGATAATATAACTATTAATAGACCTATATTGATAATTTACAAGAGGGATCATCATTAGGATAAGAAACAAAAAGAAAACCTCGCGAAGGAATATAAAAGCGACTGATCTTGAAGAATCAAAAGAAAAGGCATCTGAAGAGGACGTTGTAGAAATGGAAGAAGAAACAACAGAAGTTGCAGAGGAAGCCGTGCCAGAGAAGGCAGAGGCAGGCGAGGAAAAGAAAGAGTCAGAAGAATCCCTACCACAGGAAGAGGAAATTTTCGTATTGCCGGGCGATTTTGTGGGTACAACGGAGGAGTTTGCACCAGGTCCCATGACATATCTGAGTAGCGGAGAGATATATTCAACAGCCACTGGAAAAGTTTCCGTGGACAGGAAAGCACGTGTCGTATCCGTGGTCCCAACGACAAGCATACCGCCTATTATAAAAGAAGGTGACATCGTTGTTGGTGCGATCGTAAATGTTCGTGAATCAATGGCTCTGGTGGAACTTGCAGCAATTAAAGGAGCAGGCGAACGCGAGATGCAGAAGTACGGCGCAGCTGCAATACATGTTTCCAATGTGAAGAACGCATACGTTAAAGACATCTCAAGGGAATTTGCACTTTTTGATATTGTAAAAGCGAGGGTCATAAACACCCAGAATATGCGGCTTACTACATCTGACGACTCGTTAGGGGTCATGAAAGCGGTTTGTTCGAATTGCAAAGCAGTTCTGGTCAAAGAAAACAACAATCTAAAATGTCCATCATGCGGTAGAAAAGAGACCCGTAAGATGTCTTCTGACTACGGGACAGGAATTGTTTGAGGTAATACTGAAAATAATATTTGCAGGTGAAACCCAATGGAACTGAAAATCCTGGATAAGACAGATAGTGATATGCACCTCGAGATCATAGGGGAGAGCCATACTCTCCTTAATATGCTGAAATCAATTCTTCTGGAGGATGAGCGGGTTCATACAGCATCCTATGACATGAAGCACGTAACAATAAGTGAGCCTGTTCTGTTCGTAATGACAGACGGTACTGACCCTATTATTGTTGTTAAGGATGCGGCATCAGCACTTGTTTTGCAGTGTGATGAGTTTGTCCTAGCATTTGGTAAGGCAGTGGATGTCTGAATCATACGTTGCTGAAAACTGATATTTTTAAAGTGGGGTCCGGGTTTTGCAGACCCCTGCTATCTTCTATTTTTCTGGGGCAATGCATATTTTTAACTTTTAGCTGAGAAGTCCCCTTTCGTAAGATGGGGATGAAAGGCGTACTATCCGCATACAACATTGAAAGATAACATATTTATAGTTATAATATAATAGTATTATCTATGCAACACAATTTTGACAAGGGAAGCCATTTTGTATATTCATTGCAGTATCATTTTGTGCAATGTGTAAAATATAGAAGACACACA
>CAZQWP010000079.1:0-7282 GCA_964597005.1 uncultured Methanosarcinales archaeon
AAAATAATAATATATACCATTTTATCCCACTAATTAGTAGGGTTTGGTGGGAATTATATGATAGACAAGATAAGTAATCTAGTGAAAACCATCAGGAAGAAATCCCCCCACGGTTGCAATAGGCTACTGTGCTCGAAGTGTCCCATCCATGTTCCATGATGCAGATTTCCATAACAAACCAGAGGACACAGCTGACGAAGCCCGAAAGCGACAGGCCATAGTTTGAAGATGATTTATTCGGGGATATCGCATTCTTTAGACAAAATCATCAAAATCATCATTCAGCTCGATCAAATATTTTTAGAACAGATTCTTGATGTTTTTAAATTAGAGTTATTCATCGTTAAGAAAGCAATAAAGAAGAAAAGAGTACTTGTTACTCATATCATTTTCCAACAAACCCATCCAAACCACACGTTTTCCACTAAAACCCACCCCAACCCACCCCATCTCCTTAATATTATCACAAACATGAGGAACAAAAATAAGAAAAACAAAGCTGGTATCGCGACCATAAGCTATATTTATAGATTTCGCCATATAATTACACAGGATTTTTATTTGTCGCAAAAATGAGGGAATGAATACTTTGCGAGGTATCACATGAGCACTGAGAATAGAGATTTGATCATTGAACGGCTAGAGAGGCAGCTAGCAGATAAAGAGCACGAGTACGAGGAGATCAAAGCCTCTCTTCGTGACTCGATTTTAAGGGAACTGCGGCGTGAGCTTCAGAACGATCTTGACCTGAACAACCGGATCAGCAAGCTCGAGCAGAAGTTAACGGAACTATCAAACAACGTGACTGGCATAATGGATGAACTGCTCGACCAGAAGACGGTACTGCGTTCCGCAAGCCGTATACTGGACAAAAGCGAAACTGCAAGCAGAAGCCAGCTACCATTTGCGGCCTCGGAAGCCCGACCGGCTCCGGCACCACCATTATCCACACCTCCACCCGAACTACCTGCTTACATGAAATCACCTTTTCCGAAGCCAAGGCAGCCAGCTTCAAGCACAACAGTTCAAACAAGGGACGTACCGATCAGTACGCCACGCAAACCCCAGACAAACGTACATCTCAACATAAGGGACGCAGCACCCAGACCAGAACCAAAACTCCCGGAACCTGAAACAAAAACCGAATACATCGTCGCCAGAAGTGACAACAGAAGTAACGAATCTTCTGCCCGCCCCCTCCAGAAGCACGATACACCACCTGCGGCCAACACAGGTGAATATATCATTGCAGATGATCGGAAAACCCGGCGCATGGTGTCTCATACACCATACGAGGATACAGAAAGCCGTGAAGACGAGGACGTGGAAATAACCACCACCCGTAGTAAATGACCTCCGTCTTAACGTGAAAAACAGAGGAATCGTGTGTATATAACGGAAATAGAGTTTGTGAACTTCAAATCGTTCGGAAAAAAAGTAAAGATACCATTTTTCGACGATTTCACCACAATCTCAGGACCAAACGGAAGCGGGAAATCCAACATAATAGACGGAATCCTCTTCGTGCTCGGGCTGTCCAGCTCAAAGACCATGCGTGCTGAGAAGCTTACAGACCTCATCTACAACGGCAAAAGTTCCAAAAAACTCGATTATGCACAGGTAACGATCCACTTTGACAACACCGACCGCGAGATGCCCGTAGATGCGGACGAAGTGGTTATCAGCCGCAAGATACGAAAGACCGAGAGTGGCTACTACAGCTACTACTATTTTAATGGCAAAGCAGCCAGCCTGACAGATATCCATACATACCTCGCAAAGGCACGGGTAACACCCGAAGGATACAATGTGGTGATGCAGGGCGATGTTACGCGCATCATCACCATGACATCAAGCGAGCGGCGAAAGATAATAGACGAAATTGCCGGTGTTTCCGAATTCGACAGCAAGAAAAACAGGGCAATGAACGAACTCGATATCGTGCGCGAGCGTGTCGAAAGGGTCGACATCATAATCGAGGAAGTGGATGTCCAGCTTTCAAAGCTCAAAACAGAACGCAACCAGGCCCTCAAATACAAATCACTAAAAGAAGAGAAAATGAAATTCGAAGGCTTTGTGCTGCTTGCAAAGCTCAAGGATGCAAAGATCGAGCTGGAATCCATAGACATCGAGACCGTTTCAAAGAAAGAGAAACTTGACAGGCTCTCCCTGTCAATGGATGAAAGGTGTACAACGCTGGATGAGCTTGAAAATGAACTTGAGTCCCTGAATTCAGATATACAGAGGATGGGAGAGGATGAGCAGATCCGGACCAAGAAGGATATCGAAGAGATAAAGGGCGAGGTCTCAAGATGCGTTGACAGTATCGAACTTGCAGACACTGAAATGGAAGACCTCGATGCCAGACGCCGCAAAGCATTTGTTGAGATCGATGAGGTAAAAGGCAAGGTCCAAGACCTTGATGGAAAGATTAGCGAAGAGACACTGCGCAAAGAAGGGATACTTGCCGGAATGTCCGAGAGAAGGACCGAACGCATGATCCTCCAGAGCAAGATCGCGGACGTGGATTCAAAGTTCGCTCAGACAAGGGACAAACTTTCATCCCTCAAATCCGAACTTGAGAAGGTCAAGAATGAGAAAAGTGAACTCATGCGGCAGGAAGACCGCATGCTTGATGCCCTCCGGCGGAAATCGGCTGAGGTACGGGACATAGAAAACGAGATCGAAGACGCAAAAGCAAAGGCAGAGTCATCAGACAGCGATACCAAATCTGTCCAGTACGATATCGAAAAACTCACAGAACAGATCAACTCACTTACAAAGGACCTCGATGACCTTGAAAGCAACCGTTCCCAGATCAAAAGCGTGATAACAGACCTTGAGAGTACACTTCACAAATACCAGCAGGAATATGCGATGGTAGAAGCCAGGGTGCGTGCTGCAGAGGATATAAGGTATTCAAAATCAGTGGACATGGTCATTAGCGCAAAGGAAAACCGCGAACTTCCGGGCATCTACGGCACAATAGCAGAACTCGGGAGCGTCGACCAGAAATATTCCAGTGCACTTGAAATTGCGGCAGGCGGGCGCATGCAGGCGATCGTTGTAGAGGAGGATGAGGATGCTGAGCATGCTATCCATTACCTGAAACGTAACCGCGGAGGAAGGGCAACGTTTCTGCCGCTGAACAAAATGGAGGTGCGTCGCCCCTACAAAGACCTCTCTGACAGGAAAGGAGTGATAGGGTATGCAATCGATCTCATTGATTTTGACCCGAAGTACGAGGCTGCCTATTGGTATGTCTTCAGGGACACACTGGTAATGAATACGCTGGAGGACGCCAGACGTCTCATTGGCGGTCTTCGAATGGTGACCCTTGAAGGCGAACTCATCGAGAAGACAGGCGCCATGACCGGCGGGTCAAAACAGCGTTCAGGTCTTTCCTTTGCCGCGTCAGAGAAAGACAAACTGGTGAAACTAGCAGAACATATCACAGAACACGATTCTAGGCGCAGCGCCGCCATAAAGAAGCTCGACACAGTGGAAGGTCACATATCCGATGTGAACCGAGATGTCCATGAATGTGATAAGGACATCACAAAGAAGGAGATGCAGCTTGAAGAGATCGCAGGCAGGGGCGAGCGGCTTGCTCAGATGATCGGATCAAAGAACGCAGAACTTGTCGAAATTGAAGGATCCAGGAAAAACCTCCGTGAGGAAATGGATGGGATCGTGGTGCAAAAGGAAGAGAATGATGCATCCTCCCTATTATTGGAAGAGAAGATCGCCGGACTTGAAGAGAAACTTTCCGATTCAGAGGTTCCCGAACTCAATAAGCAGGCTGAGCGAATTGAGGAGGAGATCAGGCGTCTCGAGGGACGGGTACGTGATATCGAGGCAGAGATGAACGCCTTTAATCTTGAGCGGGAATATGCAACAGCACGTATCGAAGAAAACCGGGAACTTATCAGCAGCCTCGATGAGAAAAAATCAACTTACAGGGAGCGTGTCGCTGAACTTAAGGACAAGATCAAGGAATTGGAAACTTCCCTTAAAGAAAAACAGGAGCGTGAGCAGGAACTAGCCGAAGAGCTTAAGGAACTCCAGCAGGAACGCAGCCAGAAGCAGGAAGAGCACAATGCTCATAAAGCCGAATTCGAATCCATAAAATCGAAGTTCGAAGATAGCAAGAGAGAGATGATAGTCCTTGAGGCAACACGAAGCGCGCTTGTTGAGCAGATCACAGAACTGGTTCAAGAACTTAACAGGCGGGGGATCGAGGAAACAGAAGAGGTTCCGAACTACGAGACCGTGCGCACAAGGATCGCAGCCATCGAACGTGCCATGGAACGCATGGAACCTGTTAACATGCGTGCCATCGACGAGTATGATGGGGTCGAGGCAAGGCTCGATGACCTGAGAAAACGGCGGGATACCCTCTTTAACGAGCGTGAACAGATCATTGCCCGTATCCAGCAATACGAGAAACTCAAAAAGGATGTGTTTATGGACGCTTTCAATGGCATCAATGAACATTTCAAGGTCGTCTTCAATGAACTATCAGACGGCAGCGGTGAACTTGTGCTGGATGATGAGGAGGACCCCTTTGCAGGTGGAATGACCCTGCGTGCACAGCCAAAGGAGAAAAACCTTCAGCGACTGGAGGCAATGTCCGGAGGCGAGAAGAGCCTGACAGCCCTCGCATTCCTTTTTGCGATCCAGCAGTACCGACCTGCACCGTTCTATGCATTCGATGAGATCGATATGTTCTTGGATGGTGCAAATGCCGAGAGGGTTGCCCAGCGCGTCAAAAAGGCAGTAAAGGATGCACAGTTCATCGTCGTGTCCCTCCGCAAGCCTATGATCGAAGCGGCTGCCAGGACCATCGGGGTGACCATGCAGGAAAATAACATTACAAGCATCACAGGTGTGAAACTATATTGAGCGATACAGGTGACGGAATGGAAGTTATATCAGAAACAGCCTTAATGGATGGAATGAAGATTCTTAATCCCTCGAACACTGATTTTATCCAGACGTTACGTACGCTGGGCGTTGATGGATCCCTCCTTGATTTTCCCGATGACATGATGAATGAACCGGTGGAGATTCTCTTAAACCTTGCAAAAAGCGGGGAGATCGACCCTTGGGGTATCGATATAGTGGAGGTCACCGACAAGTTCCTCAACAGGATCGAGGAAATGAAATTAATGGACCTGCGGATATCGGGCAGGACACTCCTGTATGCAGCTATCCTTCTTCGAATGAAGTCCACATGTATCGTGCAGGAAGATGAGGATGAAGATGGATTTAATGATATGGAAGATGAGACCGAGTTCTATGATGTGGAAGAGTACCCGGTCCCGAAACTACCCATACGTCGCAGCGCTGCCCGCCCTGTCACACTGCAGGAATTGATCAACGAACTCCAGAAGGCAGAGACCGTGGAATTCAGGCGGAAGGACAGACGGCACCGCCTGAGAGTTGAAAAAGAGAATGCTACCACCACCGAAGAGATACTTGGGATCGCACATGAGGAAAATATACTGGGGCGTATCAGCATCCTAAACGAGCAGTTAACAGATATGTTCAAAGACCAGAAATATCTGCTTTTCTCGGACCTTGTTAACGGCGACAGGTCCGAACGTGTGATGACCTATATTTCGCTGTTGTTCCTTGCCTACGAGAAAAAGATATGGCTGACACAGGAGGAACTGTTCGGCGAACTGTATATCCACCCAAACCATGCTGCAGTGGATTCTGCTTGAAAGGATGTGTTGTCTTCTGAATGACAAGGAAATAATCGAGGCTGCACTGTTCGCTGCCGGGACACCGCTTGACGCTAAAACCCTTGGCTTGATAATCGACAGGCCAAAAAAAGAAGTGATCCCAATTGTCCGGTCACTTATGGATGATTATGTGAACCGCACGTCCGGGCTTGAGCTAATTGATTTTGGCGAGAGGTATGTTCTTCAGGTCAAGCCAGTGTATACGGACCTTGTGCGTTCCCTTGCCCCTAAAGAACTTCCGTCTCCAATCCTCAGGACTCTTTCCATGATAGCATATCACCAGCCCGTTATCCAGTCCGAACTGGTGGAGATGCGGGGCAATTCTGCATACGACCATATACGGGAGCTCAAAGAGAGGGGTTTTGTCAAAGCTGTTCCTCACGGAAGGACTAGACTGCTTCAGACCACGACCATGTTCGGCGATTATTTCGGACTGAATTCGGACGATCCGGAGCTTATTAAAAAGAAGATCGTGGAACTTTCACGCCAGCAGAGCGGACAGACCGGACTTAACAGGTGGCTTGGCAGGAAAGTAGTGGCAATCAGCCCAATGTACGAATCCCTGATGGACCTGTGCGGGGTCAGGGAATATACTGTGATCAATGCCTACAACCCCACAGAAGAGGAGATCGATGCACTTGATGATGTTTATAAACTGATAATCACCAGAGGATATACTGAACGTGTGAGCAAATTCTATGATGGTGAGATAATAGAAATACACTCCACCACCTTCGATGACCTGATCGGATCGATACAGGCACTTGGAAGTATATCTGACGCAAAAAAGGCAGAGGAAAGCATTGAAAAGTTGCGTGAACTGAAAGAGAAGTACGTTTCAAAAGCACTGACCATCAGCAAGAAAGTAACACCTTCAACTGATATGATCGCAAGGATAGTGAACGACCTGCATATCGGCATCTCAGCAGAGGGTGTGGAGATAGCACCCGATTATGGTACATCCAGTGAGGGTGCCATTGTTGGTGAAAGTGCAGACATTCTTGTCCCGACCCACCGGAACTTAAACGGCGACCTGATCGAGAGAACGTGCAGAAAGTATGATGCGATCATCGACGGGTTAAAGGCACTTGAAGAGGAAAAAAGTTAATTAAAGACTTTAGTTCCATCACATAATCCTGCCATTTTCATTTACCCCTAAATAATCTAAATAGTTTTCGTCCAGCAAAGCAATAGAATAATGAATACAGCATTAACCATGAACTCTGGAACCACTTGAGTGAACAATTCTCGTCGAACCCAAAATAATTACCGTGTCCTAAGTAGTGGAACAAAGACGCCATGGTCATGAACACTGCAAAACCTAATAAAAATGTAATGACATTTTGAATTTCCCCACCATACTTTGCACTTGCATCATAGTAAATGATCGTGACCAGGAAAAACAGCATGGTCGTAACGATCTTCAGACCCGGATTGAGTAGGCTTGTTGAACCATCGACAGGTGTTCAGTGTACTAATCAGTTTAACTTCCTGCTTTTTAGAAGGATATATCCTGAACTTGTATGTTCTGA
>CAZQWP010000080.1:0-7227 GCA_964597005.1 uncultured Methanosarcinales archaeon
TCGTCATAATCAATATCAATCAACTGGTTTTGGTAGGCTGAATAGTTACACATTTTCAAACAATACGGATATACCCGGTCTCTGGTGAATATATTTCTCCTGTTTGAAGGAGGTTATCAAGGACTATCTCCAATTTTTCAGCAGCCACATCCTGCTCCATTGCTTGCGCTTTTAGCGTCTTGATGTCCATCCCGCCTCCCGAAGACTGCAGGAGGTCGACGACTATTTTCCGAGCATCTCTTTTTGGTCTGTTCCTTTTCCGTTTGTCTGCAAGTCCGGTGTTCGGAATGGATATCTGTTCGCCTTTACCGTTAGAAAAAACATGCACATTATTTGCTGATATGTTTCCGGGTTCCCGGGTCTTATCATGCATCTTCGCCTGCAGGCTAGTGCGTGCTGAGATTGCCTCATCGAGGCTGTCAGATGTACAAAAAATACGAAGTTTCCTGATCTTCAAAACTGCGCTGCAGTTCTGGCACTTCGTTGTTCTTGCAGTATCGTACTCGATGATCTGTGCATGTCCTCTGCATTTCGGGCAGGCTATGACCGCATATCTGGGCATTACCAATTGCTTGGTCGAATAGGTATAAATAATAACCTGATTAACCGGTTCGGTAAAGCCAAGAATAATTGGAGAAATAATCTATTTCAGGATACCATGATAAGGAAAGTAAGACGTCAGGACCTGCCAGCAATCGTTGAAATTGAAAATCAATCATTTGATGTTCCATGGCCCCATTTTGTGTTCAGGTCATATCTGGGTAGCGAAGGATTTGTCTTATACGAGCAGTATGGCATCATAATGGGATATGCAATAATCGGCATCTTCAATGACATAGCACACCTGCAGAGCATTGCAATACTCCCACAATCCCGCAGATTCGGGATTGGCACGGAACTTCTCAACTGGTGCATTAAATTGGGGGATATGCACGGTGCGCATCTCATAAAACTTGAGGTGCGTGAAAAAAACAGCACTGTTCAGGCGTTCTACCTCAATAACGGATTCCTTATAAAGGGCAAGGTATCAGGTTATTATGTTGACGACAACGCCATTGTAATGGAGAAAAAGATATGAGAACCATATATGCAGGCCCAAAGCTGCATCTTACTTCCCAAACCTGCGCTGACGTTTCTGGAAATCCCGAACGATCCTTAGTATCTCTATCTTTCTAACATCATGCCAGTTCACATCCGTGAAATATAGTTCTGAATAGACCGACTGCCAGATCAAGAAGTCAGACAGGTGTTTTCCGCCTGCTCTAATTACAATATCAGGTTCGTGCTTGACCAGCAGGCTGCTTTCGATATCATTTTCATTGATGTCATCAGGCTTGAGTTTTCCAGATCTGACATCTGATAATATGGATTTCACTGCTTTTGTAATCTCGCTTCTGCCGCCAAATCCGATGGACAGGTACACCAGAAGTCCTGAACCCGCCCGGTTCTTTTTTTGCTCCCCGTCTTCCCCGTATATCTCAAACCCGACCTCATTCGGCATTTTTGAAAATACATCATGTAATTTATAGGTAAGCTGCAAGATCATTTCTTTTCTCAAAGATTCATCGGTATCAAGTATATCAACATAGATACTGATGATCTTTATTCCCAGTTTATTGCACCAGAGAATAAAAAACTTCAATTTTGACATGCCGTCAGGGTGCAATACGTCACTTTCTGAGAGCACCAGGGTCAGGTGTTCAGGGAGATTATGGGGTGCTTTTGCTATTTGCCTTAATAGATATTTTTCATATAATGCCGTGATTATATCCATGCTGGGTTGGTAATATGCAACTAGAGATAAAAAAAATATTTGTCCGTTCCCGCAAAACTAATACATACCCTGCTGAAATCGTGGTTTTCCTATTTGGCAGTGGACACGATCTTGATAACGTCACCGTCTTTAAGTTCGTATTTTTCACTGAGGCGCATTTTGGTCCTGGCATCCACTGCATATAGGAATAGGTCGCCGATGTCGGAATGAACGCGGTATGCCAGGTCATGGGCAGTTTCCCCTTTATTTACAAGGAAAGCATCAGGAAGCATTCTGTCATTTTTATCCGTCCATTTTCCTTCATTCTCCACAGGGTATACAACGATCAAGCCAAGCAAGTCGAATACTGCGCTGTTTATGCAATGCTGCACCCCACTATTACCCATATTCTTAAGGAATGTACGGATATTTTCAAGCCCTTTCTTCTGCGCATCTGTCAACTTATCCGATATAATGGTGAAATCAGGGTCTCCGGGCATGTATTTTATCACACCGCTCTTAGCTGCGGACTTGAGTGCAAGTTCTGCTGCTGCACTTACCGGAACCACCATCGTATCAATATTTTTAAGATTTTCAATGTTCTCCTTCGGAGCAATATCAACCTTATTCGCAGCTATCATCATTGGTTTACTGATGAGACGAATAGCATCACACAGTTCAATGAGTTCTTCATCCGTCCATTTTATGTGGTTTGTCAATAAGTTGCACTTCATCTGTGCGGAATGGACCTGTATCTCATTCACGCCCGCACCAGCAAGCTGATCGGCAATCACATGCTCGATCTTAAGCCCTTCTGCCTGAACCTTACGGGAGAGTTTTACCCAGTTACGTTGCAGGATCCCGAACATCCACATTGTAATTTCACGGTTCAAAAAATCGACATCATCTACCGGATCATGGCTTCCAGTATCAACTGGATTGCCTTCAATATCTGTCCCGCCGGAGCTATCGATCACATGAATGATCGCCTGTGCCTGTCGCAGTTCATCCAGAAAAGCATTCCCAAGCCCGCGTCCCTTATGCGCATCCGGAACGAGCCCAGCCACGTCAATTATTTCTATGGGAACGAAACGAACCCCATCGGTGCAGTTGCCGCATTCATGCTCCAGTTCCCTACAGGGACATGCAGTGCGCACATACGCCACACCCTTGTTTGCATTGATGGTCGTGAAAGGATAGTTCGCAATCTCCACATCCGCCATTGTAGCTGCTTTGAAAAATGTGGATTTCCCGGAGTTCGGTTTGCCTGCAAGTCCGATGGTCATTGACATAGTCTAGTAAACACCTTTGCAGCATTTAATGTTTATTAATTTATCACCATGGACATCCGGTCATGGTCATCCCAATCCCCGACAATAACCTTTATAATATGAAACGTTATTAAATGGTTGCACTTTATGTCCCGATAGGGTAGTGGATATCCTGGAGGCTTGCGGAGCCTTCGACCCGAGTTCAAGTCTCGGTCGGGACGTAATTCTTATTGATCAAAGCAAAATCAATTTTGTAAGTCTCATTTAAGTACAAAAATGTGATGGGAATAGAATAGTCATGTCCCCCAAAGGCACAGTCAGACTCTATAAATTACTCTCCGGGCCTGATGAGAATCTCTTTTTGCTAAAGTGCTGTATCCTTCTACCAGACCGACCGGGTGAGCTAGCTGCCCTGTCTACAATAGTCGGGCAGCGGAAAGGTAACATCGTGCGGTTTTACTACAACCGGTCCGAACACCCAGAAATGGTCCTGCTGGAGATTGTGGGAAAAAATGAAGCAGAGCTACGAAGCCTCATTGACCTGTTCACAGAGAATGATTATTTTGCGGAAAAACTGACTTCTGGCATCAATCAGGATATCACAGACCCCGAAAGTATCCTGAAGGTCAAGGTGCGCCTTGAAAACAAGCCCGAGACGCTTGGAGCCTATTCAACGCTTCTGTCGGAACACAATGCAAACGTGATCTATATGCTTTACGATGAAGATAAAGATCCTCATTCCGCAGAAATCGTGCTGGCAGCCCCCAATCCTGAGAAAGTAAGATCTATCCTCAAGAAAATGAATGAGAGGGATTATTACTACAAGGTACTCTACGACGGGAAGGATGCTTCCCAGATGCACGAGATCATTGGACTTAAACTTAATGAACGGTTCTTCATGAGACTGAACCACCTGCTGGAACCATCAGATGCTGAAGAGATCAAAAAGATCATTCGCTCCACAGAGGAAGTATCCAAAACACTCATCACATTCAGCCAGGAGGCAGGATCCGACCTTGAAAAAGGAGACATCTATGCCCAGATCCTGGCACTAGCTTCGACCTCTATAGCCCGAACAGGGCACAGGTTCAAACCCCTCAAAATGAAAGTGATAGAGTCGGATGATCTTACTTTCATTGGCTGGAAGATGCCTACCGGTGGGAATATCTATCTAATGCAGACGGATGGAAAAACTGTGCTTTTTGATTGCGGATATGGTATATACTTTAAAGATTTCGTGAGTCTCTTAAAAAGTGAAGGGTTTGCGCCCGAACATATCACCGACATCTATCTCACTCATGCAGATGCTGACCATGCCGGACAATCAGGTCTCTTTGAAAGGGAGTTCGACACCCGGATACATGCCCACCCGGACAGCATCCACGTTTTTAACAGCGGCGACCGTTCATGGGGAATCAAGACCAGGCACTCTCCCTTAAATCTTCACTTTACCAGTTTAATCAATCAGTTCACGGAAATCACTCCTCCCGGCAAGGAAATAATGACCTTTTCAACTAACCCGATAAGGGAAATCGGGCATTTTGAGGTAATTGACTCTTTTGAACTAGGGAAGTATACCTTTGAGGTCATCGAATCACTCTCCGGTCATATCAGGGGATATGTTTTTTTCTTCTGTTTCGATGCAGGAATCTTTATTTCCGGTGATTACCTCCTTGATGTTTCAAGCCTTTCAGACGATGAAATCGTCAACCTTAATAGACCCAGGTTTCTCATGACGTCAACCAACTTGGACAGCACAGTGTTCAAAAAAGAAATGCAATATCTTAAAGAATGGCTGATGGAAGAGAAAAAAAATAGGAAAACAAACCTGACCATTTGTCCGGGGCATGGAAAGGTTTACCAGATCTAGCAATAAAAAAAAAGAAGGGTATTATTTTTTAGCCTGGGCATAAGCCACTATGGCATCTTTTATCCCCCATTTGAATGCAACAACTACTGCTAAACCCCATGCAAGTGGTCTAAGGAATATGTAGAATATACTGGTTTTGATCAACATGGTATCCAGAGCCAGCAGGATCACTAAAAGGAACAGGAAGCCCCTCAGCGCAGGTATTAAGGCATCCATACCTTCCACATTTATTCCTTTCATAGTAGCTCCGACATAATCCATGATGAAGTCTATAGCCAGCAGCCCGATTATCAGGATCAGAATACCTGTAAAGAGAGCCGGCAGGTAATTTATCACATCAACCAAGAATCCTGTTAGCATAGTAAATTGCAGTATCTCCATTGCAACTATGATAAATATCAAATAACCGAACAACTTTACCAGACCTGCAATGATACCAGAAGCTGATATTTCACTTGCTTTCAGAGGTTCCCCGATTGCGCTTTTCATGATATGGTCATCAACACCTGTAGCAATCAGTATCTTTTTTATCAGATCAGTTATGAAATCAACTATCAGTAAACCCACGATCAGTACTACCATAGCAGATACTATCAAAGGAATGTACGAAATGATCATGACAAGAAAATCTGCCACTACTTCCAGCTTAAGTAGGTCTATAATGATTATGGCGAAGATGAAATATACAAACCATTTTATTATGGCAGCAAACAGATCTACTGTGCTCATCTCAGCTTTTTTTACCATATCTCCGATAATGGTCTTGTTAATAAGATTATCAAGACCTACCTTATCCAGGATCTTTGAACCGATTTTCCCAAGGAATTTACCTGCGATCAAACCGACAATTAACAGTACTATGACCAAAACAAGTGTTGGGACAAAAGAAATAAATTTATCAACTATGTTATATACACTATCCAGTATTTGTGAATCTACCACTCACATCACTCTCCCAAATTAATTAATATAAGTAATAAAACCCCTACAATAAAGGTTAATTAGTTAATTTGAGATTACTGCTATTTAAGGATATACTAAATCTAAAACAGTACATTTTTTACATTCTGGATATTACCTAATTGAACGTAAACTGGATATTGGGCAATCCCTTCAATGTTGAGGATATCCATGCATTTATATATGAGAGGAGTTCACGATCTCAACACTTGTTGTGCTTCCAACGTGTATATCTTCTTCTTGTTCAAAAGCCAGAAGTAGTTTCTGGACCAATAATTTTTTGGTAGTCCTGCGCTGGCGTGCGTCCACAACATATCTTAAGCGCATGTTCAACCCGTTACCTATGATCTTCATGTACAATCTGGTTTCTACATCATATTGTGTAATGAAATATTTCTCGCCCATATGTACAAGTTCCGTTTTCGCATTCATTTCAAAATCATGCACGATCTCATTTGCGATTTTGATCGCAATCCCTTCTGCCTTTTTCCAGTCACTTCTATCTACCAGCATGATCTCCACTTCATCCCAGATGAATGAGAAATCCTTTGTATAGTTCTTGACAGTCTGGCTTAAAATAAAACTGTTTGGCAGTTGAA
Source organism: uncultured Methanosarcinales archaeon (assembly GCA_964597005.1). Taxonomy (GTDB): domain Archaea; phylum Halobacteriota; class Methanosarcinia; order Methanosarcinales; family Methanosarcinaceae; genus JAFGQV01. The sequence continues at coordinate 6,454 of CAZQWP010000080.1, forward strand.
TGATCCTGCCTGTGTACTGGTCACCATCAACCCATTCTCCAATCTCCATTATAGTAGTACTGAAATTCCGTATGTCAAGCACATCACCGATAGTATCCTGCACCTGTATTCTATCCCCTGCCCTGAACGGACGGGAGACAAAAATGATAAAACCCCCTGCTACACTTTTCAGCAGGTCCTGGAGAGCTATGGCAATACCAGCACTTAAGATACCATACGCTATGATCAGTTGTGTAGTCTCAGTGAACCATACAATAAAAAGAGAAGCAATAACAATAATTGTGATGATTATTGAGACTGTTTTCCTGAATGTATATCTTTCCTTGGTATCATGTATCTTTGCTTTTGTAACATTTTCTATGATATTTTTTATAATATAAAATATAAGAACAATAATTACAGACTGCAGAGCCTTTGCCAATACAGGACCGTACCCACTTAGATAATCTGTGAAATAATTGACATAGGCGATCAATATTGCTATGCAGAACAGGATAAGTGTGTTCAGTCCCCTGAGAAACCCCATAGATTATTTTATGAGTCACTACTCATATGAACTTTTTGCTTACGAAGCAATATATTGAAAATAATATTCCATAAGGATACAAAACCGCTGTCATATAAAGCTCTACGAAATTAGCAGAGACCTTTTAATGGAAGAATAATTGTTTCTTATAATAGTTTCTTGAACTACTCCACGCTTACGCATGGAGATTCTTACAAGTAACTACAATTTGTAGCCCTGTTTGTAAATTATCGAGAAATTCCCGATAG
>CAZQWP010000081.1:0-7202 GCA_964597005.1 uncultured Methanosarcinales archaeon
AAATGGCAGGTCATAGATATCCCCGGTTTTGAACTCAGTGTTCTGGACCCCGAGCAATTCAGCATCCATCCTGCACTGTTGTACCAGCCCATCCATTATCTCGATCCCATAAACCGTTGAATCAGGGTTCATGTGTGCCATATCAAGCGTTATTGAACCTATGCCACAGCCGATATCAAGGATCTTCCTGCCACTTATCTGCGGTAAAACTACCGCAAGCACAGCCTTTCTGATATCTTGCATCTCGAGACCGGGAAAATGTGCATCCTTCAGATCAAATGCTGTATAAGGCATGATCCCATAGACTGCGGAACCATTTTCTGCAATCAGTCCTTTCACATAGGCCGTATTTCCTTCCAATCTCAGGAATTCTACAACAGAAGCGCCAATGTTATGGGAAAAACGTTTGTTCCAGTCTTTATGCTTTTCAGGGAACGTGATATCCAGCGGATCGTGGACCACAATATAATGAGAATATTCGTCACTGAATATGGATGAGACTGATGCCTCATGCATCAGTTCGATTGCACTGAAGCTATCATTCCACATCGCAAGTACTTTCATTGATTCCTTATTTGCATGGTTTGAAACTGTACCAATTAGTCCGATTGACATAATAACTGCATTGACCCCCAAACAATAAAAGGCATTGAGTATTTCAAATATGTTTGAAACCAAAATCTTTATTTAACACCGTTCTATTATTATTTATGATGATATCAGATTACCTGATCAACCTGTTCACAATTGGCATCGCATCGGTACAGGAATATCTAGCGCTGCATGTCCTCATGTGCCTGGTACCTGCATTTTTCTTAGCAGGTGCCATAGCATCACTTTTCTCCAAGGAATCTGTATTGAAATATTTTGGCGCAGACGCCCCGAAATATGTCTCCTATTCGGTGGCTGCAGTCTCCGGATGCCTGCTTGCTGTATGCAGTTGCACAGTGCTGCCCCTCTTTGCAGGCATATACAAACGTGGTGCCGGTATTGGACCTGCCACTACCTTCTTGTTCTCTGCACCCGCTATCAACATACTCGCCATCGTTTATACTGCCAAGATACTGGGATACGACCTCGGAGCCGCGCGAGCTGTTGCAGCCGTGCTTCTTTCCATAGTGGTCGGACTGATGATGGTCTTTGTTTTCGAACGAGAAACATCGGAACGTAAAAAAATTACCACCTTTGGAGAAGAAAAGCACGAACACAGCGTATTGATCTTTGCCCTACTGCTGGTAATCCTTGTAGCCGGAGGAATTATTAAGACCTGGACAATCAGGCTGGCAGTAATAGGTCCATTGGTTGCAGTTACTGTATATCTATCATACAGATGGTTTTCACATGAAGAGCGTGCACAATGGATGAGTGAAACATGGTTTCTGGTAAAACAGATTGCCCCGCTTCTTTTGATAGGAGTGTTCTTTGCAGGGATTGTTGTAGAAGTATTACCTGCCAATTATGTTGTATCCTACATCGGCGGGAATTCCTTCACCTCAAACCTCATTTCAGCTGTTGCGGGTGCTTTCATGTACTTCTCGACGTTGACCGAGGTGCCGATAATAAATGCCCTTACAATTCTTGGAATGGGGCGGGGACCAGCACTCTCAATGCTGCTTGCCGGACCTGCGCTGAGCCTGCCAAACATGATCGTTATCAGCCGGATAATGGGTACAAAGCGTGCTTCTGTTTACATCTTACTTGTAGTGGTTATTGCAACATTTTGTGGGCTGGCGTTTGGTTACGTAATTAGTTGAAGTTACTGGTGAAGATGAAGATGGTTACAATCACCGTGGATTCCGAAAAATGCAATGGATGCGGCGCCTGCGTCGATGCATGCAACCGGCGGGTTCTGGAGATACAGAACAATGTATGTATACCGGTAAGACCGGAGATGTGCAGATTCTGCATGCTCTGTGTTTCTGCCTGTGACCTGAAACTGTTAAAGGTGATAATTTAAAATGATCTGATTGGGATGTGAAAAAAATGAAAATAGAGATACTTGGTACAGGATGCGCGAAATGCAATAAAGCAAAGGAGATCGTAGAAAAAGCAGTTTTAGAGACAGGAATTAACGCTGAGGTCGTTAAAGTAGAGGATTTTGATAGAATATTAGCATACGGCGTGATGATCACACCTGCTGTGGTCGTTGACGGTGACGTTAAGATCGCTGGAAGGGTTCCGGCTGTTGACGATGTTAAAAAGTGGATAACCCAGTGAGAATTTAGGAGTAGATATTATGACAGACAAGATCAAATGCTCATGTGAATCTGAAAACGTTGCGATCTTTCCCTGTGTGGGAGCATCTAATGTCGGGCAGATAAGTAACAAAGTAGCGATAGAACTTGCAAACAACGGTGTAGGCACGATGATGTGCACTGTTGGTATTGGTGGACATGTTCCGGGTCTCGTGAAATCTGCCGAGGGATGCAAGCACATCATCGTGATCGATGGTTGCCCCTTAAAATGCGCAAAAAAGACACTTGAACATGCCGGCATAAATGTCGACAAGCACATTGTCCTTACAGAACTCGATATTAAAAAGGACCATGAACTGAATGTCTCACCTGATCAGGTCAAAGAGGCTTTGAAGAAGGTCATCGATGTCCTGTGACCTGACTGGTTATAGCTTTATAATCTCAACATCCAGCGTGGAAGTATCAAGAAGCGCAACAGTTCGTTGTCCCGTAAGCACGCCCGCAGTTTCACCCGGATTTATGACCGGCGTGCCCTTTACATCCACAACACCTGCATCATGGGTATGACCCCGGACTACTGCATCGAAGTCACAGGATGATGCAATTGCCCTGACTGCCGTTTCACTGGTCCCGTGCAGCAATGCCAGATGACGCCCTTCGATGTTCAGGTCACCAAAATCCCCACAGGTTTCTGCACCGAAATTCTCAAACCAGCTTTTAAGGGTTATTCTGTCGCCGTCGTTGTTGCCGAAAACAAAATACAGTTTTGCATCAAGCTCCTTAAAAGCACGTGCCGTAAAAGGAGATACGATGTCCCCTGCATGAAGCACGGCTCTAACTTCCTTTTCGTTGAAAAATGATACTGCATCTTCTATTGCTTTCAAGTTGTCGTGTGAATCTGACATTATACCCAAATATGATTGAGATAATCTTTTAACTTTAGAAGTCATATTATATAGTATGGTTTTTGGTGACATTAATCTTTGGATTGAACGACATGGTTAGGATGCTAACAAACAGGGAACACAAATATACAACACCTTAAGAGACGCTATGGAGATTGAAGGCCTATCATACCATAGCAAAACTACACATTTGAGGAATCTTAAATCCATAATGAGATTAAGGCCTGAAATTGATTACCTGAATCTTACAGAAGATGATATTCAAAAGGTGCTTATTGCAATCGTTAAGAACTACCTGAATCCAAAGACGGTCAGTAATCTTAAGATTTCTTTAAGGAAATGGTTACAGGTATCGAACCAATCCAATCTTTTAGACAAGGTTAAGGCTACATCTGGCAAGACAAACGGTAAGTTACCTGAAGATATGCTTACACAGAATAAACTTGAAAAGCTCTTATCAAATTGTTCACATCCTAGGGACGCGGCTATAATTGCTTTGTTGTATGACAGTGGGTGCAGAATTGGCGAATTGCTCTCTATGAAAGTTCGAGACGTGGAGTTTGACGACAATGGCGCAATTGTGACTTTCCCAGAAGGGAAGACCGGATGGCGTAAAAATAGAGTAGTGTATGCATCGGCATATCTAAGACAATGGATAGAATGCCATGAGTACAGTCAAGACAAAGAGAGTCCTATGTTTTATTCATTGCGTGGAAAGATCATTGATTCCAATAAAAGAAGCGTACCTGAAAACAGAGAGTTAAACCGACTGACTGCAGAAGCGGTGAGACGTCAATTAAAGATTATTGCATACAAAGCCGGCATCAAAAGAAGGATTCATCCACACCTTTTCAGGCATACCCGCGCAACCGAATTAGCAAACCACTTAACAGAACAGCAATTAAAGAAACAGTTCGGGTGGACGCAGAGCTCTAACATGGCTGCTCAATATGTTCACTTATCAGATCGAGATGTGGATAAAGCTATACTTAAGGCGTCCGGAGTGGAGATCTCAGAGGATGAACAGAATATGCCTACATCGGTTAAGTGTCCCCGATGTAGAGAATTAAACCCGCCTCATGCTGCTTACTGTTTAAAATGTGGATTATTGTTGTCGCAACCGATGACAGATAAAAACGAGCAGTATGTTCAGGAATTGCTCGCTGCACTGCAAAAGAACCCAGAGGTATTATTAAAATATTTGTCAGAGAATAGATGATTTACAGTATTATATATGGAACCTATTTCAAAATCAATCCTAATAAAAATGCGTACTTTTGAAAAATAATCCAAATTTAAACTTGAAATACATCTATATATATATTCAATCACATTTAACATAAAAAACATCGTCCATTGGCATTCTTGTCATTTCTTGCATTTATTAATCTACCCCAGACAATAGGGTTTTTATATTTCCTATTCTTTCTCTACTTTTTGATATCTGAAGAGAATCGGGGAAAAAGAAATAAGTGTTGAACTCACATCCTTAACCGATTACCACTAGAGTCAAATTGATATTCTGAATACCAAAAGCCAAAGTTATTGCTGGATTTGAGAAAAAATGATTAGCAGAACACTAGCGTTATTTATTGTTATAGTACTATGCCTATGCCTGATACAATCAACAATGACTTCGACTGAAGAGGAGCAAAAAGATGGTGCTCAATTAAAGATTGAGGAGTTGGAGGCTGAGTTGGGTGAAGAGGGAATGCAGGAAGTTGAGGATTACCTAGCATTACAGGCTTCTTTGCCGGATGTTGTGAAACGCATGCCGTATAGAGGACTTGCTTTTGCTGCTACGAAACCTGAGAGTCATCCTGTTTATATGGGGTCTATTGATAATTTCGATGTTTCTGAAAAAGAGAAGGAAAGGTATAAAACTGGGCTTCAGGATGTCTGGAATAGATATCCTTTCAATATTACTAAAGATGATTATCCGTTTATGGCTGAACTGGGTCCTATGATCGAAGCTGAGGCTTTTAGTATATAGTCCAGAAGAACTGGAAGCAATTAAAATATCAGCCTTTTTCCTTATACTCCCTATATTTCCTAGCAGTTACCCGAATTCCTCTGTATTTTTTCTTTTCAAGTCTCTTTAGGCCTATTTCTGCTTTTTCAGACTGGAATGCAAGTTCAGCATTTAATTTCCTGTAACTTTCAAGCCTTTCCTTTGAAATATTTCCCTCAAGAACTGCTTTTTGAACGGCACATCCTGGTTCCTGATTATGGGTGCAATCCTTAAACCGGCATTTTCTGGCTATCATGGAAATATCAGAAAACGTCTTTTCAAAGCCCTCATGGAAATCTCCCATCTGGATTTCCCTAATTCCCGGATTATCGATCATTATCCCGCCATTTGGAAGAAGAAACATCTGTCTTACTGTGGTTGTATGCCTTCCTTTTTCATCATCTTCCCTGACATCTCCGGTTGCCTGAACGGCCTCATCAAAAAAGGCATTGATCAGAGTGGATTTTCCCACACCTGACGAACCTATAAGAGCTATGGTTTTTCCCTTATTGATATAAGGTTCAAGCTCTTTCAGGCCGTTTTTTGAAAGGGCACTGATGGCAATCACAGGAACGCCATTTGCTATTGTATTTATTTTTTGGATAATCTCATCTGCTTTAACGATTAGATCTATCTTGTTCAGTACAATAACCGGTTTTGCCCCGGACGAATAAACAACAGTAAGGTAGCGCTCCAGTCGTCTCAGGTTGAAGTCTTTTCCGGCCGCAGTGACAATGAATATGGTATCGATATTTGCAGCAATTACCTGTTCCTCAGTACTCTGTCCTGCTGAACCCCTCGAAAGACACGTTTTGCGGGGAAGAATATTGACTATTACATATGAATGCAGATCTTCCTGACTGAGCAGCACAACAAAATCTCCGACAACCGGTTGTTTTCCTGTTTTTAAAAGTGCACCTGTGATGCCGGCTTTAACAATTTCTCCTGAAATAACTACTTCCCATAAGGTTTTGTGTCTTGATACTATCCTACCCGCTATGTATGGTCCATTGTAGGCCGAAAAAATGGATTCAAGTTCTTCGTCCCATCCTGGAATTGCTATTTTCTCGGTTAAAGCCCATGTTTGCAACAAAGGCAGAGTATGTCTGTCCATGAATAATTCTAATCCGTCTGGTCTAAAATATTTTGTGGACGCGACTCTTGAACTACCACCCTATAAATAGGGTGGGTTCCTGCTTCATTCTTTGAACCATTGTTCACAAGTCCACATCGAATACGGTCTTTGAGATGCTTGCCCTCAACAACCAGTACGCGGTTGCGACAATGGATGCGCAGAGGTCAATCCCAACTTTGACAGTCAAAGTTGGGTCAATACTATTTTCATGAAATTTCATTTGAAATTTTTTCATTATTTAAAAGCAACTAAGATAAATGTGGCTATAGGACCGAGTAATAAAGAAATGAGAAACCAATTGAGGCCTTTTTTGTTCTTACTTTGGGCGATTCCTGTGTTTATTAATGCAAGCGTTCCCCATCCTACAGCATAACTTTGTTCCATGTAAATCAGTCCATCGATTCTGCTATTTTGATTAGCTCATCTTTTTCCAAAAATCCGCTAATCGAGATCATTGCATTATCAATTTCCCACTGGAGCATCTTGGAGTCACCATACATTGTATAGAGTTTTCCTTCTACATCATTAATGAAAACACTTTCATCATTACCCATTATTGAGTCTGATCCCTTCTCCCCTTCATAGAATTTTTCAGATATTATGAACACATTTTCACTGTTTGAATAGGTAAAGGTAACTGCTTCCTCAAGATTGGGAACTCCGATTGTATTGTTAGTTAACATGGCATAATTAAATTCATAACCTTCGGGTAGGTATGAAGGAAGAATGATGTCGAATTTTGATGTATCCTGTGCTTCTTCTAATGACATTTCCTCAGGAAGTAGATTTTCAAAATCACCAATATCTATAACTTCAGCACCTTCTGGAATCTCAAACTCAAATTCTTCATCTGTTATGCCCGTATTCACTTTGAAGTTTCGATATTCTACAGTGATCTGAGATTCTTCTTCAATGCCAGTTTCTATTTTTAAAGGTGTCCACGTTTCTTTGTCAAC
>CAZQWP010000082.1:0-7193 GCA_964597005.1 uncultured Methanosarcinales archaeon
TCTTGGAGTTATCGGCAAAATCTGGGATCTGGTCTATCGTCATCTTCCGGATCGCATTCACCACTTCTAGGACTTTCTCTCTGTGCCAAGGAGTGATATAAACTAGATGGCGCGACTTAGATCCATATAAGTATATATAACCAACATTAACTGGATCGCCTATTGCTTCTTCGAGTAACATACAGTATGCTGATAATTGAATTTCATCGTTTACATAATATGAATTTCCACGTTTGCGTTCAACTGGTGTCATCACATTTCCATTTTCAAGCACATCGATCTTGCCGTGAAGCCCAAGTTCATATGATTTTAAATAAAATTCAAGTATCCATCCACCTCTACGTGAACTACGCGCATGTTTTAGGGTTCCATCAACCAGATAGTAATTTGATTCAATGGTGTCATAAAATTTAATGTAATATAATCGACGTGGGCAGTAAATAAATTGACTGATCTCGCTAACTCCAATTAAATTGTTCTCGTTCATATTCCCTCCTATCTTTCAAAAGACAGTCCATATAAAGTGCGTCATTTCCAAATGCCACACTTTGCTCTTTGTCTGATGCATAAAGAGGATACAAAAAAAAGAAATTACTTAAATTATAAAGAATCTTTTTTTCATAAGGATTTCCATCAGCGATCATACAGAGCATCTTTTTTTTGGATAGAGTATCATTCAAATGAGATATTCCATCTGCTTTTGGTCCTTTTGAAATTTGTACAACAAATCCTTCCAGAATTTCTGGAATTCTTGCTGACTCTGGCGTATTGACGACCGCAAATAGTTCTGGTGATTTTGCTCGAAGATAGGTCGATCTCGGTTCACAGTTCTTGCCTTGATAAATACAAAAACCAGAGGTAAACCTTTCGTACTTCATAACAAAATCTTTTTCCTCATTTGGTATGGCTTTCAAGAAATGCGACAGATCCATAAACTCAACTTTGCCCCACCTCAGTAGGTAAAACATAGTATACATTTTGACTTTGCGTTCAATCATGTCATATACCATCAGTTGAATGTTAGACCCTCGATATGATTTCATTTCTTCAATTACATCATTTTTAACCCATTCTTTCATTCGTTTAAGGTCATTACTTCCAAAATTCATACGAAATGGGATATAAAAATGTTTATTTATTCTTTCTATAGTCCGTTTGGCGTATTCAGATCGTTCACGACTGGGCAATTTATTGGCGACATTTATCGCATAATCGTACGCTTCAATCGGTGAATAACGCCACGTAAAAGAAACGGGCTCTGAAGATTCTCCAAAAATATGGTCCAGTTCTGATTTGAATTGATCCCGATTGAATCGTTGCTGAATTCCGTTCAGATGATCTGAAATTTGCTTTGGAGTGTAACATATTGCTTTACATTCATCGTTTCTGTTTCTGAGTCTCCCAAGACGTTGAATTAAACTCGATTTATTATATCCTGTAAATATTAATTGATCGACCTTAAAATCAATTCCTACTTCTACTGAAGAATTACTCACAAGAACATCAAAACATTTTAATTTTTCTTCAAGGTCGTCTCTATGAAATCCATCAATGCGCTCAACACGCATACCACAATCATTGCATATAAATTCATTATATAAAACATCTACTTCATGTATACCATCAAGCATGATGACCGTTTTTCCTAATTTACAGAATCTTATTACATCTTCAATATGTTCTCCGCATAACGTTTCAAATGTATTGAAAATTTTGCCACCTCTTACGGTTAGTTCTACAGGTGGCATAACAGTCCGATATCCATCTTTCACTTGTTCATTCCGACTAACTGCCATCCCAGAACTCTCAATCACAATTGGATCTGATCCAATCGCTTCTTGTATTCGTTTTACAACCATTTTATCGGGGGTCGCACTTAGAAAATAGAATTTCTTTGTGCGAGAGATGTGTGATGGCAGATCATACATACAATGGAGTAAATATAATATTATATTTTTTTGTTTTATGTCTGCCAAATGAAACTCATCTATTACAACCATCTCAAAATGATTTATAATAGAACTGAGGTATTTGTCCCGGTACATGTCTTTCATAATCAGCGTGAATATATCCGGATTTGTCATGACGATTGTGCTTCCACTTCTGTCTAACGAGCGCTCGATTAGATGAGCGATGATCTTGCCGTTGCTCACATTTGCTTCGCCTCCATAGAACTCCTGCCTTCGCTCGTATATCGAGGAACTGGTGATACAGATGATCTCATGCCCCATTCCCGCAAAATGATTTCTGATCATCTGATTTGCATTATCGACCTGATCGCTGATGAGCGCATTCGTTGGATAAATCGCAATAACATCCATTCCCTTATCTAATGCTGGTTTAATCCACGACAGAGTTTTCCCAGATCCTGTTGGGCTGCAATTGAAACAGAAAAATCCACGATCTTTCTTTATCAACTTTTCACTCTGATACTGGTGTTCATAAGGTCGGAATCCAAGATAATCTATCTCTAGCGTCCTTAGTGAAATACCATCGATTAGCATCGTTCACCTCATCCTATTCAAGAATTTCAGTTCATATGGGAGTATCGTTCTACCGATTTGTATATAATCGCCCTCATAGGTTCCTTGGAGAATCAAAGGAATAGGTCTCATCTTTCTGGTGATCAAATTACCAATTGGAACTCCATCATAGTCATATATACCAAAAGGATGATTTGTTGTGAATATACCACGGGACTTTATGGAATTCACAACATTGTACCTTACCTTGCACTTTGAACGCTTCTTCCCGAGTCGCACATAAGTCGGTAGTTCTGAAGTTAGATGTTCAAGATCAGCATGATATGGCAGTATATAGAATCTGAATTTATTTTGTTGACTTATTGCACGTTCTCTGCCATATCGTGGTATATTGTACCTGGCGTTTGGGTCATCTTTTGCCTTGTAATTCACCACTACATATTGATCTGGTCGTGCGTTATAATTTGTGGTTAGGCGTGTTAGCGTACCGACAGGAGTTGCAGATGTTATATATAACTTATCATATGTATCGTTGGTATCCCCTACATAATCCGGCTTGTTCCCTATGTTCACATAATTTCCGCTTGAAAAACCCAGTGCGTAGTGCAACGCACTGTTCAAGATATAATTCTCTGTATCCACTAGATGACCGAGCTCTCTGGATGCGTACAACAAACGGCCAAGCACGGTGAGCGTGCACTCAATTACTTGCTTCATTGTCATGTTATTGAGTTAATAAACTTCTTGCTTGCGTCATTCTGCATCTTAAACACATCTTTGACGTGTTCGTCGCTCAGAAATTCTAGAACCTTCTTTAGATCCGTCTCCTCAAGACCAACAATATCTAAGTGCTCCTTGCGGACCAAATCATCAAAAATGCTTTTTGTATGTTGCACTACTGAGTTTGTGTCTAATGTGCTCGATGTGACAACATCCTCCAACTTTTGATTGTTTTCTTTTCCCAGTTCTCTAATCACGCCTGTCGTGAGTTCCAGATTGGACGGCCCTTCTTCAGAACCCGCATATATCCCGAGTATGTGGTTCTTTACACGTCCAATACGCGTTGTGGCAGCACCATAACGTTTATTCTTCAGGGTTATGCTCAAAACAAACAATAGTTCCTCAAACGTTGCATCCCTAAGCGTGATCACACATGGAAACATCACTCCTGGATTAAAAAAATCGGGTTCTCTGGGTGTAGTTGTAGATCCCTTAGCATATTCATCACCTGGTGCGAGCTGGAACTTTTCTTCAATGATCACACTACTGTCCCGGATCGTGAATGCGGTGTCATACATTACTCTCGATGTAATCGACTTAGTTTTCTTTTTGTCCTTACTTGCAGCACTACCATAAAGCACGCAATCGAGACATTCTTGGCACATCTCGTTCACCTGCATAGTGCACTCGACACCGAGAAGGGTTCTTAACATTGCCTTTCCAAAACGTCGATCACTTCCAGTCTGTTTCCGCATGAACATAATTGCAGGCGAATAATTCGCAGATTTATCTCCATTGTTCACGGTCAGTGTGACGACATCAGCGTCCTGCCCATTTGTTGTAAATACTGCATTGCTCTGCAGTTCCCTAAGCACCAGTATGTTTACAAACCGATTCCCAGGATTGTTAGTTAATTCCTTGACTAGTCCCTTCTCCAATTTCTTTGCTATACCATTCAATTCATCAGATACCATATCATCCCTCCATCTGTTGTTCATCAAGTCCTTCTGATCCCGATTTCTGATTTCGCATCTCTCTTAATGTTGCAGCAAAGAAGCCGTCTGACAGATTGTTAGATATTTTTTTCAGTCTACCCGGCTTTCCATCACATAAATCGTACATTATCTTATCTACGAAAAATGCTGCAAAGAGATCAGCACGTTCCCCGAACCCAAGTTCAGTATCCAATTTCTCTCTAGACGGAATCCATAATTGATCTCCACGAGAAACTGCTTTCTGGACCCTACCGCTTACAAGAGAGACGTAATCATCCCTGCCAAGAGTTTGCATCGTCCCTGTACTCTTGACTGCTTTCACACTCTCGCGAAAGAGACGTTCCACTGCATACGGCTTGAAACTCCGTGGCCGTCCAACTGAGAATGCAAGACGTGCCAATTCGTCTATGATCCCACTTACCTGTTCACTCATTCGGTGACACTCCTGTATTCATATCAAGATATTTTGCTTCATCCATATGATAATATGCAATGTTTTTCTCACTTCCTGAAGTTCTTATCGCACTTTTCAGAAGATACGAACCCGGAAGGTACTTATTTCGGACCGCTCGTAGATATTTTGGGATGAGTGAATCCATCATTGCATTCGCATAACCAAGCCGTATTAACGCGGATGCAATCTTCAATTTCTTATCTAATTCAGAGAGTCTTACGGCATCTCCAAAGAGATGTTTTACCTGTGCATTTCCTGAGTCAAAATAGACCATCTCGTTGAAATCACGACCACGAAGCGTCGGTACTGGCGATTCGCTTACAACGCATCGCATTCCCGTGTATGCACTGACAACAAGTGATATGAACGCACCAAAGAACTGAAACTCCGTTTGATTATCTTTTTGCTTGTAGAACCACGCAGGGATTACACCATATTGTTCATCCTCTTCATTACTATCAGCATCTCTGAACTGCTGTATCTGACTTTCAAACATTTTCCTACCCTTTTCCGAATTGGTCAAGAATTCAAACCACTCTCTGTATGCTTCCATGTTACCACGTCCTCGGAATACTGACTCAGCAAGGCGGTTCATCTGCACCCCTACATCTCCTTCAAATCTATTTATTATATGTTTATATAATTTCCATGAAAGTGGTGTATGGAAATAGTCTGGTATCAAGTGGATGTAAAGTTTATCTGATTCGATCGCTTTCGATCCTGCCTTTCTGAGAAATGCTTCCATGCTACACAGAGCACACGTTGGAAGTGGTTTGTTAGATATTTTCTTCCCAATCCCAACTCTATTTGAAAAACTTGCACTGTAGTTCGAATTATTTTCCATAGATTTTTTTGTGTACAATGTCCCACGATTGCATAGTGTACAGATCTTCCCAGATCCCGAATACTCTTTAAAAGTATCACTCATCTTTGATTTGGGTAGCATAAACATATGGCCATCAATTGAGATTATATCGCATAGATATTCCATCAATTCGTGTTTAACTGGACTTAAAACCAACTCATCTATACTTGGCCATGTGTCATACATTTTCAATTTGGATAGGACATCTTCAGTCACGTATTCAACTGCCCTTTTTCCATCGAGATTCTTGAACAAAGTCCCGTCTATTTCTCGAATCAGGTATTCATTTGCAATCGCATATGAATAGTCCCATTTACCACCGCTCGTCAAGGATTTTGAATCTGTAGGAGCAATGTTACGTAAAGTTTTCTTGAGTGATTCGGATACAATGAATAGATTGCATACGTCCTCTAGGTGATCTTTGTCTGTAAGTTTTGGAATAATTTCCTTTGCTACAGTAGATATTATGCGTGATATTCCCACGATCTGTCGTGTCTTCTCGATCTTGATATCAATGAGTTCCTCAACTTTTTCCATCGACTTTTCCATTGAAGACGTAATATTTCCCTCAGCAAGACTGTCAGCAATGCCTTTACGTATTACAGCCGCCACGATCTTTTCGGCTCCAGAATAAATGAAATCCTTGTCAACGGGCTTGTAATACCCTAAATTGCTTACAAATTGAATATTATCTTTAATTCGATCTGGATCACTGAATATCGGGTGTGATTTCCTGATATTATCTATGACTCGTCTAGATAATTCTTCCATTATATCTTCACTCAATTGAACACATTCAGCATCTTTCGGAGCTATATAGACGCACCCATCGTCATATATCAATAGTAGGTTATATCCCTGAATTTCTAAATAATCTGATGTGGTTTTATTTATAAAATTTGTGAGAATTCCCTTAACATCATCCAAGCTATGGTGTCTCAATTCGTAATCCCTAAGTACAGGCTCGTCGTTAAGTACATTAATTGTACGCGTTCCACATGCCTCATTCAACGATGCTGAACTCGCAAAAGCATCAGCAACACGGACCCGTCTGATATTTCTGCTGAAGTTCAATGTAAGGTGTGCAGTCATTGAATTATTGGTTATGTGGGTTGCTCGCGCAGAACACCAATGATCTTCTGCTGTGAGATTTGGGGCAATATCCAAAATGTGGGCTGCTTTAACGATTTGTTCAACATCGTGGAGCGGAATATCAAATTCCTCAGACCGGTCAAACTTATCGTACAATTTATGAATATCATGCGAAACGAACAACGCAACGACTTCTCGTAATCGGCCTTCATCATAATGATCATTAAAATTTCTAAGGACGGAATTGAGCTGAAGTAGGAAGAACACGCCATTCCTTACGTGATTTAGCATGGATTGGTCAGTTTTTCCATATTCTACAGATTTTGCGGGCTTAATATCCCAACCTAAGTCTATCAACCGTGCATCAACTTGAGCATAATCTCTAAAAACCTTATATTCAGTAGATTGGTCGGTCTCCTCGCCCGAAATGTCAAAGAACGTCTCTGTATCTAAACCCAACGTGTCGTTATCGTCATTTTGATGTATGTCTTCAGTTATTTCAGGCTCATCCGGGTACATATCCTGTGTATCTTTCATTACCTCACCTCGTTTACCTCAACTTCCACCCATCCGCACCCTCGGCT
>CAZQWP010000083.1:0-7104 GCA_964597005.1 uncultured Methanosarcinales archaeon
TATTTCTCTCGATGAAATGGTCTTAACCGCATTGATATATTTAGGTATATACAATGTCGGTTTTGACTTGAAAATGATGTGAAAATGGTCTTTATCACATTCAATATTGAGAACTTCAACATCAAAATTTTCACTGATATTATGTACAGTTTGCTTCAATAAATCAATGACAAGAGGATTTACTAATGTGTGTCTTCTATATTTTACACATTGCACAAAATGATACTGCAATGAATATACAGAATGACTCCCATTGTCAAGATTTTGTTGCATAGTTAATTATTTTATAATATGACTATAAATATGTTATCTTTCAATGTTGTATGCGGATAGTACGCCTTTCACCCCCCATCTTACGAAAGGGGACTTCTAGGCTAAAAGTTAAATAAACAGTAATTTTCAATTAAATCCTGAACTTTACAGAACCATAATTTCAAATAAAATAACAATCTTTATTATATTGTGATAGTTATTACCGATATCCTTGATGCCGCTTTTATTATCGGTTTTACAGCTGCATTCCTTTTTTCGGACATATTCCTGAAAAACCACCTCAGACTCGAAATATCCCATATCGGTTCGGATCTTGCACTGTGTGCTCTTGTCACCCAGCTATCGGTAATGGTGCACCTGATAAACAGTGAGAACATTGCTACTATCACCCTGATCGAGATCAATGTCCTGATAAGCTTTATACTTACTATTTTATGGGTAACCAGCGTGTGGTTACCAACAACTAACAGAGCAAAAGCCGTGGAAATATCCTACCTAATGGGCGCATATGCACTTGCCCTTTCTACCATGCATCTGCTCGGAATACATGATCCAGTATTTATGACCATAATCCAGCTTTGTGCATTAGGGGTTGGTGCTGTCGGTTATCTGTCAGCCGACTTCCTGCGAAAAGAAATAATCACAAAGCGGTTTGAAGACCTTTTTAAGGAAGCCACTTCCTACAACCTCATCGAAGTCTGCCGCAAGCATGCATCCGGACTATCTGTATCAGACCCTTTGCAACCGGTGGTAGACCTCATCAGAAGTGCGATCAGAAACCGTGATTCCAAAACCACAACACTTGGAATACGTGCCCTCACAAACCTTGGAATAAATCTCATATCAGAATCCAAAGCTACACCCATTGTGATAAAGCACCTGAACTCCCATCTCTATCAAATAGGAATACTTGCTGAGATGGAAAAGGATAGAGAGGCGGTCCTCAGAGTGATCGAAGCCATTGGAAAGATCGGGGACATGTCTTCAAAGTGCGGTGATGAAATCTCTACAGTGGAAACCCTTGCGACCATGGACTCCCTGTTCACGATACTAAAAGATGATATGAAGGATGAAAATACAACATGCTGCCTGGCTGCTGGTGCCGGCAGGATTGCAGTGAACTCTGTAGGTTCAAGACAAATAGATGCACTGGAAAAAGCAATCCATCTACTCAGGGAGATCGGCATTAATGCAATCCCAAAACACCACCACATAACCACAGGGAAAGTAAGGGATGTACTGCTGGGCACTGCACAGGCATGTGTAAATACACTTCCAGCTGTGGAAAAACAGATAGTTCGAACACTTAGGGATATGGGGATCAAGGCATCACAGGAACGGGGAAATGGAGATAAACCGCAATCAATCTGGCAGATCATATCAGCCCTGCGCGAACTGGGGGGTATCCTCGAAGAAAAGTCCCTTAATGAAGTTACCTGGGCACTTCGGGACATAGGAGTTGTGGCGGCACGGAACCAGTATGATAACGAAGTCTCCAAAGTTATAGACAGTCTTGAAAATATAGGAGAATCCGCATCAGAGAAAAGGTTCCAGGAGTCTGCCTCCCAACCGGTGGCTGCCATATTACAGATCAGTGAGATATTGATCAAAGAAAACCTCAGAGTATCAACCGGTCTGGCTGCTGCTGCCCTTGCCAGACTTTCAAAGATCGATGAATTGACTGTTGAAGTCAATGATGCAGTGTTTGATCTTAGCAAGTACAGGGACCTGGAAAGCGATATGTATACTCTTTTTGAAGGAACTTACCGAAAAACAGCCGCAAAACTCGATTGAGTGTTGGGTATATTTCGAAGAGTATATGTATTGTAATCGTATTTTACTTAGTGTTATACCTTCTAAAAACTAGAGGATAAAGGGATTTTTATGGATATCAAAGGAGTAGAAATTGTAGATACATATGCAGAGGCCTTTCCAATCAAGGTGGCAAGGATACTGATAACTGCCGCAAACAAGCATTGGGCAGAAGTGGCTGCACTGGAAGCGACTGGATTTGGCACATCAGTGATCATGTGTCCTGCTGAAGCCGGAATTGAGAAGTTCGTAACAGGTGATGAGACACCGGACGGCAGACCGGGTGTGTACATCCAGATATGTACTTTCGGCTACAAGGCACTGGAAGAGCAGTTACTTGAACGCATAGGACAGTGTGTCCTGACAGCCCCAACAACTGCTGTGTTTAACGGTCTTCCTGATGCGGAAAAGCAGTTCGACACCGGATTTAAGCTAAAGTTCTTTGCAGATGGTACTGAATCCGAAACAGAAGTTGCAGGTCGCAAAGCGTACAAGATCCCGATGATGGAAGGCGATTTCATTGTTGAGCATTCCATTGGTGCTGTACAGGGTGTTGCTGGCGGTAACTTCTTCATCTTTGCAGACTGCCAATTGACAGGTCTTGCAGCTGCAGAAAACGCAGTAGCTGCAATCCAGAAGCTTGAAGGTTCGATCACACCATTCCCAGGTGGAATCGTTGCGAGCGGATCAAAGCCAGGAGCCAACAAGTACAAGTTCTTAAAGGCAACAGCCAACGAGAAATTCTGCCCATCGATAAAGGACCAGATCGAAGGTACCGAAATTCCAGCTGATGTCAACGTAGTATACGAACTTGTGATCAACGGTACAAGTGTAGACGCTGTTGGAAAAGCAATTGCAGTAGGTATTAAGGCTGCTGTGGCCACAGCCGGTGTGAAGAAAATCACTGCCGGAAATTTCGGCGGAACCCTCGGACCACACAAATTCAACCTTCACGACCTTCTCTAAGGTCGTTCTTTTTTCTTCTTATTTTTTGATTCTTCAAAATCCTTCAGGGATATCTGTTGAAGTTCATAGGGGTTCTCAACACTCTTGTGGACAAAAAGCCCGCACCAGCAACGTCTCATGGCATCATAGTGCTCCCTGTGAAAAGGTATACACGGGCATACCAGCTTCATATCATGCTCTCGCTCATCGGTCAGTCCCTGACATGGACAGAAGGGATTACCTTTCTCCTTTTCCAGTTGCACTTCCTGCTCAAGCAGGAAATCCACTATTTCCTCATCCGGGCTGAACTTATAGCCCAGTGGATCAACAACCCTCTGGTACATGACCTTCAATTGCTCTTTACGCTTCCCAGTATCCATCTTTTTCCCGTCACAAACCCAGTAACTGCGTATATTTGTTCAGGTTGTAGCCAACAACCACATCATCGCCTATTTTGATAAATGGAAAAGACATTTGTTCACCATGGGACAGACAATCTTCCCTTATGGCCTGCTGAGTCTCCTTGTCTGCTTTATCATAATCAATATATTCAAAGGGAATGTCATGCTCCCTGAAGAACTTCTTGGCTTTCATACACCATGGGCAGGTGCTTAGAGTATACATTACTACTTTCTTCATTGAACCGCACCATATATTTTGACAAAAACCCTGCCATCAAAAACCTTAGTATCAAATACGGGAATTTTTATCTCCCTTGCAGTAAGGAACTCACCGTTCCTTATATCGAACTGCCAATCATGACACGGGCATTTTATCACATACCCATCCAGTGTCACTCTTGAAAGTGGACACTCCATATGCGGACACTTGTTGGATATCGCATAAAATACCCCTTCCTGCCTGATCAACAGTATATTATTGCCTTCAAGAATCAATGGCATTTTCCCGCCATCAATAAGTTCAGTTTCACCTATCGCATAGAACCACGAAGTCAAAGATATATTCCCCCGTCTTAAGCGAGACCTGATCAGATCAGAACAAGCATTTCCCCACTTTCTACCTTGTTAGCGTAAACTTTGAGGATTTATCCCCTGTCCCCCAGATATTTACCGAACATGATATCATATTTCCATTCATTGCAAGCACACTTCAATGTATATTCATCGCTAAAGGTACCCCTGGAATGTCTTCAATTCGTATGGATATAACCTCCAGTAATTTAAGAGGGATTCAAAAAGATAAATAGTTGTTGTGAAATCAAATTATTCTATCAGATCCTGCCAAATCAGTTCATATTTTCCTCTATTCTATTGTCAAAAACCAAACAATATTGACTAATACCATGTTATTTCCAATCAGTGATAATTAATAAACCACAGAGGACACAGAGAGTAAAATCTTATACAAGCCCTGTGTTTCTCGGTGGTTAAATTCTAATTATCTAAAAAGCAAGGTGTTGAGATATTAGTGTCAAATATTATGTTCTTGACTATAATATGATGAGCATTTTTCCTCAAATGCAATTGCAAACGAACTTAGAAAAAGCCGGGATCGCGTCTTACAACCCGATAGTGTGGAATCCCGCACTAATCACATCCCTTGGGTCAATGCCTGCGACCTGCATCATCACATACACCCCGAGGAAAGTGCCAATCATACTGCCGATGTTTGCAAGAGCTGCAACCAGTATGACCCTGAAAAGCTTGTTCTCAAGCATATTTCCTGTGGTCTCGACCTCTATCAGCTTTTTGAAATCATCGGTTGTTGGGTTTCTCTGCTTTGCCTCCACCAGACCCGCAAACCAGCCAGCTGCCATCATGGGGTTCAGGGACGTGAGCCATGCCACCATAAAAGCAGTGATGACCGAGTATGGATGCCCCCGTGCAATTATTGCACCGGCTGCACTTAAAGTCCCGTTGATAATAAACCACCATCCGAATGCCAGCAGCAGAAGTTTCAGGGGAGTGCCGGACAGTATCAACAATGCAAACGTTGCAATAGCAATACCCACAATCCCAATCCCGATAAGTTTCATCATGCTAAACCGTTTCTTTGGAACATCCATGAGAGTCCCAAGTGGTGGGATGGTCTCCGGATGCTTCAGGTAATTCTCAATTCCGGACCTGTGCCCTGCCCCTACAACTGCCACTATCTTTTTGCCTCCCCCCGATGCAGCCCTGACAAGGTTGCCTGCAATATAGGCATCCCGCTCATCTATCAAAACAATTGCTGCTGTGGGTGCAATGCCCCTGAGTTCCTCGATGAGCATGGTCACCATATCCTGATCTGTAATATTGTCGATGTCAATGTCCTTTCCATCACCGAACCCAAGCGCTGCACCAATAAGCGCACCGACCATACGTATCTTTTCGAAGAATCCCATCTTGCTCCAGAAACGCTGGAGTGTCACCTGAATATCGCGGTCTATTAAAGCTACTTTTGCACCGCTCGCTTCGGCTGCATCAATGGCATTGATCATTTCGGCACCTGGCTGGACCCCCATCTCATCACCGATTTTTTTCTGGATGTATGCAAGCAACCAGTGGACCAAAAAGAAATAGACCTTACCTTCGCTCAGGAGTTCTTTTATGGGTATCTGGGATACCTGCGCTTTACCCTTGAGTGCATCATATCTGCCCCTGCACAACTCAACTGCCACAATATCGGGCTGCTCACGCTCGATGGTCTCAACGACTTGCCTGACACTTTTTTCAGACACATGGGCAGTTCCGACAATAATTATTTGTGAAGGCGAGTCTGGAAGCACACCAGGATAGGTCTGTGAAATATTTTGTTGCAATGGTAAGTGTCCAGACCCATCTGTTGGTTCATCTGCAGAACAATAATTCTGTGATACAGTATTAAATTTATATTCGGCAGTATCTGTCTGTGAATCGGTAACCGAAATATGAACATCCATTTTTATATCGCCTGCTCTACTGCTCACCCAAAAACATCAATGTGCGCATCAGGTCCGTCCTGGACAAGATACCAACAACAGAACCGTTGTCAGTAACAAGCAATCTCCCAATTTTATTTGTTGTCATCAGCTTCAATGCTTCTGAAGAATCCGCATCTGCGTTTATGGAGATTACTTCCGAGGTCATCAACTCTGAGACCACTATGTTTGCACGTTCCTCCGGAGGAACCTTATGCACATCCGTAAACGTGATAATCCCTTTTAAATCATTGCCTTCCATGACAGGGTAACCCATATGTTTTTTTTGGAACATGAATACTGTAATCTCTTCAATTGTCCACGATGGTGAGACCGATACAATCTCCTGGGTCATGATTTTTCTAACAGGCACTTTTTCCAGTGTAAAAGATATCTGGGTTGAGCGCTCTTCCTCAGAAGCACCTATGTACACAAAAAAAGCAATCATTACAAGCCATACGTTGAACAGAAGTCCAAACATTCCCATGATGAATGCAAACATCTTTCCCACATAGGCAGCTTGCTGGGTCGCTTTAACATAAGACATCCTTTTTGCATAGAATGCCCGAAGCACCCGTCCGCCATCCATAGGGAAAGCAGGAAGCAGGTTGAACACAGCAAGAATGATATTGAAGTAGCCAATGAGCCATATAATGCGCATGGGTGCTGTAGCAGAGAATGACGGAAAGAGAACAATGGTTCCAAGGCAAACAGCTGCTATACTAAAGCTGACAGCCGGACCTGCGACTGCCATTTTTGCTTCCATTGACGGGTCCCTTGGCATTTCCTCCATGGATGCCACACCGCCGAACAAGAGCAATGTGATACTGTCTATCTTAAAACCGTATTTTTTAGCAAGATATGAATGACCGAGTTCGTGAAGAAGGATACATGTGAAAAGCAGTATCGTGGTCACCAGTGAAAGAATATATTTTGTAATTGCAGGTGTGGTATCACCGAATCCATAAGGCGCAGGATTGCTTGCAAAGATGAAAGCAAATAGTGGCAGTACCAATAAAAATGTTATGTGCAACTTTATGGGTATCCCCATTACCCGTGCAATTTGAACTGAAGTTTTCATTCATGTTATTGATTGTTATCCCCATATTTAATTTTATCTTAGAATTCGGAAAGACTTTTGACCCAAGTTTGACAGTTTTATTTTTAATCAACTG
>CAZQWP010000084.1:0-7096 GCA_964597005.1 uncultured Methanosarcinales archaeon
GCCTTTCATCCCCCATCTTACGAAAGGACTTCTCGGCTAAAAGTTAAATTTATAGGTAATCAGGTCTTCTAAAATATTATATTCATATCCCAAAGGTGATCCTATCAAACCAATCATTCAGCTGGCACTTGACCTTTTAGAGATTGAACGTGCAATCCAGATCGCAGAAGAAGCCGTCATTGGCGGTATTGACTGGATCGAGGCAGGCACGCCGCTTATCAAAAGCGAGGGCATGGATTCCCTTCGCAAACTGAAAAAAGCATTTCCAGACCACACCCTGCTTGCAGACATGAAAACCGTAGATACCGGTGCCATGGAGGTGGAGATGGCGGCAAAAGCAGGGGCAGATATTGTAATAATACTTGGCAGTGCAGACGATTCCACGATCATTGACTCTATCCGCTCTGCACACAGGTACGGCGTGAAATTGATGGTTGACCTCATCTCAGAGGGAAATCCAGTCACACGCGCAAAGGAACTGGAAAAGTTCGGAATTGATTATATTAATGTACATGTGGGTATTGACCAGCAGATGGTTGGGATGGACCCCATAGATATCCTAAAACAGATCGTGCGCGAAGTGACAATCCCGGTTGCAGTTGCAGGGGGTATTGATGCCGATACTGCCGCACAGGCTGTGATTGCAGGCGCAGATGTCGTAATCGTTGGAGGCAACATCACCCGGACCGATAATGTTACAGACGCAGCACGTGAGATTCGCAAAAGCGTGGACTCACCTCCTGACGCTCCTGCGTCAAAGGTATCAGTTGACGAAGAGATTCGAAAACTCCTTATGGATGTCTCAACACCCAATATATCGGATGCAATTCACCGCAAAGGTGCAATGCGCAGTATCCGTTCCATGGTCCGGGGTAAAAAAATGGTCGGTACGGCAGTGACAGTGCAGACAATTGAAGGTGACTGGGCAAAACCCGTGGAGGCAATCGATGTCGCAAAGCCGGGTGATGTAATCGTGATCTACAATGGCAGCAGGCACGTTGCACCATGGGGTGGACTGGCGACGCTCAGCTGCTTGAATAAGGGTGTAGCAGGTGTTGTGATCGATGGTGCTGTACGTGACATCGATGAGATCAGGGAACTGGAACTGCCTGTTTTTGCATCAAGTTTTGTCCCGAATGCCGGTGAACCCAAGGGTTTTGGCGAGATCAATTCGGAGATCGTTTGCGGTAACCAGCCTGTGAGGCCTGGTGACTATATCGTTGGTGATGACAACGGTGTGGTTGTGGTCCCAAAGGAGCGAGCCTACGAGATTGCCCGGCGGGCAAAAGAGGTCGAAAAGACCGAAAAACGCCTCTATGACGAGATCCGAAGAGGGGGTACATTATCGGAGATCATGCAACTTAAGAAATGGGAGAAGCACTGAATGATGGACCTTCTGAAGGTTCTTGTATGCCTTATGTTCTTGCTTTATTCATGTTATTCTGACATAAAGACGCGGCGTGTCTCAAATAAGCTCTGGTCTGTGATGCTTGCGGCAGGTTCGGTTTGTATTATCCATGACCTCCTGACCTATGGCACTTCCCACCTTATCCGCATGTTTCTCTCGTTTATTTTCATCTTTGTGTTCGTGTACCTCCTGTTCCAGTTGAATGCATTCGGGGGCGCTGACGCCAAAGTCCTGATGGTTATCTCCATTATTATCCCCACATTCCCGGTTCTCCATGTTCTTGGTTATGATCTGCCCCTGCATACTATACCACCGATCAACCTCTTCACATTCAGCGTGTTCGGGAATGCGGTAATACTGACTATCATCGTACCCTTTTGTCTTTTCCTGTATAATCTGACCCAAGTGCCCCTTCACGAGATGCTCCGGAAACCGTGGTATCTGTTTCTCGGGTACAAATGTCCGGTATCAAGTTTAAGGGATGGGCATATACGGCTGATGGAAATCTATGAAAAAATAGGCAACGACGTAGTCTCACGATTTACCAGAGGTGGCACCCTGATCGATGGAGCTGTCATACAGGAACTTGAGAAATATGTGGACAAAGGTCTTATCGACGAGAAGGTCTGGGTTACACCGGGTTTTCCGTTCATGATCCCGATCACGGCTGGTTTTATTACTACAGTAGTCTTCGGGGATCTAATATTTTACTTGACGCTGAAATATTTCATGATGTGACAGGAAGTACGAAAGAGGTAAACTCAGGTAAGCCTTAATACCCAGCAATGCGTATTATTCTGTGGGGGTGCTAGTATTGACCGACGAGTCAAAAAAGCAAAAGAATGATACGAAGGAGAAGACCACTAGAGTTGAACCTATAAGGGTCGGTGATTTTCGGGGCAGGAAAAAAAGACCTCTTTTGGATACCTGTGAGTAAGATACAATGAAATTCGTTATTGCCTACATCACAAACCCAACAATTAAAGAGGCGCGAAAGATTGCAAGACACCTGCTTGAAAAGCGGCTGATAGCCTGTGCCAACATCTTTCCCATCAGCAGTCTTTACTGGTGGGAAGGCGAAATCGCTGAAGGTAATGAATTTGTCTTACTTGCAAAAACAAGCGATTTCAACTTCGAAAAAGTAATGGACGAGGTTGAGAAGATGCATTCCTATGATGTTCCCGCCATCATAAGGATACCTGTGAGTTCAAACAGTAAATACTTTGACTGGCTAATGGGCGAGATTGAATAACAGTAATGCTGTAGGATTATTTCATTGCCACTTCGGTCTTTACACCTACCGTCATCGCTGCACGCACCAGCCTGATCTCATCATACGAATACTCTTCCCCAAGTTTCTCTTTTATGGGTGACAGGAATTCACCTCCAATCTCAGCTATCGCATTCTGGATCGATTGCTTTTTTTCAGGTTTAACCAGTTCATCGATCGAATCGATCTTACCTGTCAGGACCAGTCTTTCGATATGACTGGCGATGGTGCTGATTGCCATATTCCTTATTTCCGCGATCTCCCCGATCCTCAGATTTTGCTGGTAAAGATTAAGTGTTTCCAGTAACGTTGCAGGCATTCCGGGAGTGGTTTCAGTTCTAATCTTTGAACTTGTTTTTTTTGGGACAACATGTGAACTGGTTTGTGCTGCATTATTGGATTTTAGCGGCACTACATGTTTTTCGCAGTTACCAGCTATCTCTTTAAGAAAGATATCCCCATATTTTTCCGATTTATGTTCTCCAACCCCTGTTATCTGCAACAGTTCATCACGGTTTTTGGGAAGTTTTGCAGCCATCTGCCGCAGGCTCGTATCTGCAAAAACAATATAAGGTGGAATATTTTCTTTTTCAGCGATCGTTTTCCTGAGTTTCTTTAATCTCTCAAGCATGTCAGGATACTTAGTAGCAGTGGTAACCTGTTCGCATGTTATTTGCACATCATCCGCAGGTTTTGTCAATCGGACCGTTTCACTTCCAGCCAGCAGATCCCTGCTCTTCTGGTTCAATTTTAGTAGCGGATACCTGGCACCTTCAATGCTAAGCAGGTCAAGTGACACCATCTCCCCGACAATGGACTTCCAATGTGCCTTGGAAAACTCATGACCAGAACCATGACTATTCAACAGGTTGTGTCGATTTCCGATTATTTTTTTGGCTTTAGACCCGATCAGGACATCGATCACATAATTCATCCCGAATCTCTGATCGAGATCATTCACACAGTTAAGCAGTTTTGTTGCAGCTTCCGTGCCGTCGAACTTCTCTTTCGGGTCAAGGCATACATCACATTTCCCACAATTCTGCTCATTATATTCCTCCCCGAAATAATTAAGCAGCACCTTCCTGCGGCACACATTACTGTCACAGAAATTCACCATCTCACGAAGCTGGAACAAAGCAATGTCTTGCTCCTCTTTCTTATTTTTCTGGTTGATGAAATACTCGATCTTATACCTGTCCCCCCGGCTGAAGAACAGCAGGCAGTCACATTCGAGCCCGTCCCGTCCGCCCCTGCCAGTTTCCTGGTAGTAACCTTCCAGGTTTTTCGGCAGGTCATAATGGATCACAAAACGCACGTTCGGTTTATCGATACCCATCCCGAAGGCAATCGTTGCCACGATTATTTCGGCATCGTCTTTGATAAAGCCATCCTGATTCTTGCGCCGTTTTGCATCGGACAGTCCTGCATGATATGGCAGGGCATTGAAGCCATTGCTTTTGAGCTTGGATGACAGAGTATTCACAGTTTTGCGGCTCTGGCAGTAAATTATCCCGCACTCTCCCCTGTGTTTTTTCAGGTACTGGATCACTTGGTTGTATGTATCCTTTTTGGGTCTTACCTGATAGAGAAGATTCCTGCGGTCAAAACTTGCGATGTATGAGTTATGATCCACCAGTTTCAAATGGGATATGATGTCCTTCTGCACCTTTGGAGTAGCTGTGGCTGTTAGGGCAATCCTCACAACATCTGGGAATTTGGCTTTCAGCGTATCCAATCTGCGGTACTCGGGCCGGAAATCATGTCCCCATTCCGAGATGCAGTGCGCCTCGTCAATGGCAAATAAATTGACGTTCGAATCCTTTAAAAGTGCCAATGTACTTGACATCATAAGGCGTTCCGGTGCAACATAGAGTATCTTTATTTTGTTGTTCAGAAGATTGTCTTTTATTTCATTTGTTTCCCGGTAGCCAAGCGTACTGTTCAGATATGCAGCCTCGATCCCATTTGCTATCAGACTATCGACCTGGTCCTTCATAAGAGAGATAAGCGGAGAAACTACAACTGTCAGACCGTTCATAAGGAGCGCTGGAAGCTGGTAGCACAGCGATTTGCCACCGCCTGTAGGCATCAGCACGAAAGTATCCTTCCCGGCCATTACGTCGTCGATGATATCTTTTTGTAGGGGGCGGAATTCAGTATAACCAAAGTATTTCTGGAGGGTCTTGTACATCATGGCACCGGAATTGATAAGCGCTGTTCTAATTGTGGATTTGATTATGATGTGACGTTATATAAACTACAGCCACGCGGGGTGAAAGTAATATAATTTCAAGCGACAGGTTGAAGCAGGCGAGCATTAATAAACTCGCATTGCTTATCTATATCACAATCAAATCACAGCTTACTATCCATTTTGCAGGCATACATACGTAATCGGAGTTCATTTTCATGGTAAAAGTGGAGAAATACATACCAAAAAGCATAGATCGGATCAAAAAAGAGGTCGACGGCAGGACGATCATAGCACTCTCCGGTGGGGTTGACAGTTCGGTCTGTGCGGTACTTGCCCATCGGGCTATCGGTGATAAACTGATACCAATATACATTGACACAGGTCTTATGCGAAAAGGTGAGACCGAACGTATAAAAGAGATATTTGCAGATATGAACCTTCAGGTAGTCCATGCAAAGGACCGTTTCTTAGCAGCTCTAAAGGGCATCGAGGACCCGGAAGACAAAAGAAAAGCTGTAGGGGAAGCATTCATCCGCGTCTTTGAAGAAGAAGCACGAGAACTTGGAGCAGAGTATCTTATACAGGGCACCATTTATCCCGACAGGATCGAATCCGAAGGCGGTATCAAATCGCACCACAATGTAGGCGGGCTGCCGTCAGTCATTGATTTTAAGGGCATTGTCGAGCCAATAGACGATCTCTATAAGGACGAGGTGCGCGAGGTTGCACGGGCACTGGGATTGCCGGATGAGATATCCAACCGCATGCCATTCCCGGGTCCGGGTCTGTCTGTACGTATTATCGGCATGGTTACCGAAGAAAAGCTTGATGTGGTCCGCGAAGCAAACGCCATCGTTGAAGAGGAGCTTCTGGAAAACTTCCATCCCTGGCAGACATTTGCCGCAGTGCTTGGCAAAGGCACAGGTGTCAAAGGTGACCTGCGGGTACACGGCTGGATCGTTGCGGTGCGTGCCGTGGGTTCAAGGGACGGGATGACCGCCGAATCCATGGAACTGCCATGGGAGGTCTTAAAGAAGATCGAATCCAGGATCACCAGCGAGATCCAGTCGGTTGTTAGGGTAGTGTATGACCTTTCACCAAAACCACCAGCAACAATCGAGTTCGAATAATGACACTGAACAATGCAGTACTGGAGATTAGAAATCGTCAGCGGATCAAACCATCGGCATCCGATGTGCCATCCGCAGTATGGACGGGTGTCGACCTTTTCAATGGTCGTGAGATTAATACACTAACGATTATCTTCAAAACGTCCGGCTGCTGGTGGGGGCGCCTCGGTGGATGCACCATGTGTGGTTTTGTCTACGACAGTGCGCAAACCCCTCCATCTGAGGCTGATCTTGAGGCGCAGCTTGATAGAGCCCTCACCAGAGCTGCCGGTTTTGACGAGTTCATGGTCAAGATATTCACATCCGGCAGTTTCCTTGATGAGCGTGAGATACAGCCTGATGTGAGGAAAAGCATACTGCATCGTCTTGGCAACGATGAACGTATTCCCAAAGTACTTGTGGAGACACGTCCGGAATTCGTGAAGGACGATGTTATGTGTGATTGCATGGATGTTCTGGGTGGCACGAAGTTTGAGATTGCGATTGGACTTGAAACAAGTTCAGACCTTATCAGGAAGGATTCGATCAATAAGGGTTTCGAATATCTGGATTTTGTCGATGCCGCAGAAACCGTAAAAAGGTACGGTGCAAGCACAAAAGTGTATCTCCTGTTGAAACCTCCATTTTTGTCTGAAGGTGGGGCACTGGATGATATGGTCAGGTCCGTAGAGGTTGCCGCGCATTATTCCGATACGATCTCAATAAACCTGTGCAATGTCCAGCGTGGTACCTTTGTCGAGTCACTATGGCAGAAGGGTCAGTACCGTCCCCCATGGCTCTGGAGCATCGTGGAAGTTCTTAAAAGGACAAAGAAGGGGCACCCGGATACAGTAATAATGTCTGATCCTGTTGGTGCAGGTTCAAAGCGTGGACCGCATAACTGCAGTAAATGCAGTCATGAGGTTGCAGATGCCATACGAAAGTTCTCCATCACACAGGAAGTGGGTGTGTTCGACAGCCTTTCATGTGACTGCATCGAATTATGGGAAAAAGTGATCGAACTGGACGACTACACCTATGGTGCTGCCATTTTGGATTAAATGACAGCACAATCAGTTTTTCATTCCTCTTTCTGATAGACCATCGTTCCA
>CAZQWP010000085.1:0-7052 GCA_964597005.1 uncultured Methanosarcinales archaeon
AATTTCCTCTTTCGGAACCCCTGCTACTTTGTCGGGTACAACATCCTCATGACCGTTTACAATCGAACGGATAGCCGAAAGATACAGGTAATCGGTTCCGGGATCGAGCTGCACATATTTGTCCGCCAGTTTTGCGGTATCGGTCTTTCGGACGTCGATGACAATCATCTTTGTTTCCCTGCGTCCTTTTTGTCTGAAGGAACCTGTTGAGAACGAGGAGTATCTGCTCATGTGTCTTGGATGGGCATGTGCAGGGTTGCAGCCCCAGAATACCATAACATCAGCCCGATTCTTAACAACACCGAGTGTTGCAGCCGGTCCTCCTTTCTCCTGCACTCCAAGTGCCGTTGGACCGTGGCATACATTTGCGGTAGAGTCGAAAAGAGATTTCGTCTCCTCTGCCAGCTGGATTGCCTTGCTTATGGCTTCGCATGATGTTGAACACCAGCCATAGGATAATGTTCTCTTTGAGTTGACTAGAATCTTTGCGGCTTCATCGAGTGCTTCTTCATACGACACATCAACGAGTTCACCGTTTTTACGGATCATTGGTGATTCGATGCGGTCGTGAAGGAACATTCCTACGAACTTGTTGCGACCCAGTATACACGCGCGCTCAACACTTGTTATTTTATTATCTTCAACCGTTACTGTAATGTCGTCGCACAGCGACCCACAGAGTGAGCATATTGCATCTGTTATAACTACCATTGTATTCATCTCCTATTTTTACTCGTAGTATAGTTTCATAAGTGATTTCATATCAAGTGGCTTCTCACCTGTTGGTTCAATCTGTGACGGCACACCTTTAAATCCGGGCATACCGCATCCGTGGGTATCGGGACTTAAAACAGCGTTTGCCCAGGGACCCATCGGAATAAATGCCAGATTGTCCGGGTTTCCATCACACGTTTTTGCGAACACGACAACGTCACCGAATGCTGTAGTGACCTTAAGACAGTCACCATCCGAGACACCTAGTTTACTCAAATCACTTGAGTTGAGTTCGCAATATGCACATGCGTCAAAATATTCTTTATGAGTCTTTGCTTCTAGGTGCGCTCCCTGGTAAGCAGTTCTTCCAGATATTAGAGTAGCTTCTAATTCCATTGACATACCTCTTTTTAATTATACTATCCATTGAGTGGTATTAATCCATGCACTTTCATATTTAAATATTATCGTTTTTGTTTTTGTAAAAAAATATCTGTCTGAAGATAAGTAGAAGAATAAATGATTTTTGAAATAGTTTACTGGAAATCTTTTCTCTTCAATCGATATACTTTAATATGGCTATGTACTTTTAAATGCTGCATTGCCCGGGTAGCCTAGTTGGTTGGGGCGCCAGACTCATAGGGAATATTTTTCCGTGCGTCCAAATCTCCTGAGAAATCTGGAGGTCGCGTGTTCGAGTCACGCCCCGGGCATATAATATCCTGTTTTACACCCGCTGAACATTTTAAACTAAATCTTAAACTAAATCTGCGGTTAGTTTTGGAGAACTGGAATAATTTCATTCCGCACAGATATTACAAATATTTACAAATATTTCCGTATGCAAGAGGGGATATGTTAAAAATGGGTGGATGCCATGCCATATTTCAGCGGAGTTAAGGCTATATATTGATAATTGTCATATCTTACATTACAGGGGGAATTTCATGAAACTTAATTTATCCGTATTAACCATGGTTTTTGTGCTATTACTCATCTCCAGCAGCCCTGCAAGCGCTTTTAAAATAATTGAAGCAGGCGATACTGTGACCATGGATGAAGTGATCGATGACGACATCTACGTTGCCGGAGATAATATTATTATCAGAGGCACGGTGCTGGGGGATGTGTTTGCTGCCGGTGTTTTTGTTGAGATCACGGGTAATGTTACAGGAGATGTTATGGTTGGAGCAGGCGACGTAATCATTAACGGAAATGTCGGAGATGATGTGCGGGTTGGGGCAGGCACGTTGACTGTGAACGGGATGATTGGTGATGACCTGCTAGCAGGTACGAGCGATCTGGTCCTATCCGATGGTGCCAGTATTGGTGGTGATGTTGTCTTTGGCAGTGGTCAGGCAGTGCTCAGGGGTGACGTGGGCGGCAACGTGTCTGGTGGCGGTGAAGATGTGACAGTGGCTGGCTATGTAGGCGGTGATGTGGACCTGCGTATGGACAAACTCAATGTACTTCCTTCAGCTCATATAAACGGGAACCTCAAATATTCAAGTCCGAATGAAGCGGCGATACCGTCCGGGATAGTGATGGGAGACACAGATTTCACAAGAGGAGATATGAGAAAGGAAGACCACAATAAGAAATCATCTTTTGCATGGTGGTTTGTCAGTTACCTGTCTTTATTGGTCATTGGACTGATATCCCTTGGTCTGTTCCCTGATCGTACAATTGCCATATCCCGGACCATTCCGGTGGTTCCATTGAGGGGTCTGGCAGTCGGGTTGCTGATAGCAGTCGGAGCTTTTGCGGGCTCTATCGTGTTGCTGGTAACTGTGATCGGCATTCCAACCGGTATATTGCTGTTATTCACAATAATGTTTGTTCTGTATGCCGCCAGAATATATTTCGGGCTATGGGTCGGCAAACTCACGTTCTCAAGGTTAGGAATGGACTCCAAACCTTGGATGGAGATGGCACTGGGACTGTTGTTGCTGCTTATCCTCACCAGCCTTCCCTTAATAGGTGGACTGCTTCAGCTGGTTGTGACACTCATCGCGATAGGGAGTATCTATTATACACACAAAGGTTTCACACAGGGTTGAAGTTGTGGGGTGTTAAGGAGATAATTCCAATAGCTTAATGCTTGGTATATGGTTGAGAAATATATTGCCGGACAGGATTGAAAACCTAGATGATGAGGGGTTGTATTCAGGTTTTGGAATTGAGTCTGGGGTATGGTGACTGCAGACGATGGATGTTCTCATGTTCCCAAAGGCAAACGGATTCCAAATAATTCTTCAAAACTCAAAAATTAGGCGTGGTTATTGATCATTGAATTTATGATGGAAAACAAGGAGAAAGATCATGGAATACGATATCAAGGTGCACACATAGTGGGAAAGTCGTATCAGAAAAATAACAATCAGCTCGGGAGAAAACAAATTAGGAATATGGTTTGCTCACTTCGGTGAACTGGATCTTGAAGATAAGAAGACCCAGAATATATTTGCCGGAATCATGCAGGGTATTTTCGGTGAGCCTGTTGAGGCGCCCACGATGCATTTGAGTGTTATCAAAGGTAAGAGGGAATATGCCAGGCAAGTACGCAATACCTGGGAACTGATGGACAGTTTTAAACAAGCCTTTGGTGACAAACAATGATTCAATAACATGCAGCATTTTGGCCAATGAACCTTATTATGTCAAGAAGTATCTGGGAAAAAAATATAGTATCAAAGTCGTTCGTATCGAAACGAATCGGAAGATATTAATAAGAATAGATGATGTTGGCGTCAATGACCCGTATAACTGCCCATACGCAAGTTAACACTGTAATAAACACTGTAAGTGTCTTGATGGACATCATTGAGATGGATAACTCCAACCACCCGCTGAGAGCGGAACTCGATTCATTGCTCGAAAAGGTAGGAACCCATGGTTCGATCATTGAAGATGCTGTTGTGTATGAAGACGATGGAGTATGTCATGTTCATACTAAGAAAATCATGTCAGGTTTAACAAAGAACTTCTGAGAATATTTATTATTGGAGCTGCCATCGCATTCCCTCTAAAACTACTGTTTTTTTCAAGAAAAGAAAGCTGATGCATTGAAGCACCAGCAAAGATATTTCATGCAATCCTGCAAATAAGTAAAAAGTGATGTCTTAATACATCACTTTGCCAGATTATAGTTCTGGTTTACGATCTTAAGGGCACAAAAGTCACCGCACATTGTACATGCATCAGTATCTTCTGGGGCTCTGCTGTTCCTGACCGACCTTGCGTATTCAGGATCAAGCGCCAATTCATACTGTTTTTCCCAGTCAAGATTCCTGCGTGCTCTTCCCATTGCAAGATCTTGGTCTCGCTTGCCCAATTTGATCATGTCGCCTACATGTGCCGCGATTCTGGAAGCCATGACACCTGTTTTAACATCCTCAACATTCGGAAGTGCAAGGTGTTCGGCTGGTGTGACATAGCAAAGGAAGTCACAGCCCACTGAACTTGAGATCGAGGCACCAATTGCAGTTACGATATGGTCGTATCCCGGGGCTATGTCAGATACCAGTGGACCGAGCATGTAGAACGGTTTTCCACCGCTCATGGCTTTCATGATTTTGACATTAGTCTCGATTTCGTCCAGAGGGACATGACCAGGGCCTTCAACGATCACCTGCAGACCTGCTTTATGGGCTTTATCACCAAGTTCTGCGTTTATGATGAGTTCCTGGATTTGTGCCCTGTCTGTAGCATCATGAACCGCACCTGCGCGCATTCCGTTCCCAGTTGAAAGAACTACCTCATGTTCTTTGAGTATCTCTATCAGGTAATCGAACTGGCTGAAGAGGGGGTTCTCTTTCTCGTTATGGAGCATCCATGCACTCATAAAGGCACCGCCTCTGGAACATAGTCCACCGTATCTGCCATGTTCTTTAAGCCTGTCCAAAGTGATATTGTTGATACCTGTGTGTATCGCCATGAAGTTCGTACCAAGTTTTGCCTGGTCCTCTGTGGCCTTGAAGAGGTCATCCTCTGTCATGTGTACGATAGAACCATGCTTCCTTGCGGCTTCTATAAATGCCTGGTACAGTGGCACGGATCCAACAGATAGGGATGTATTCTCAATGACCCGTCGCCTGATCTCAAGGAAATCCCCGCCAGTGGAAAGTTCCATCAGGGTGTCTGCACCCGCTTCCTCGGCTACCTTCGCTTTCTTGATCTCCATATCGACATCCGATATATCGGAAGATGTTCCTATGGATGCATTGACCTTTGTTCGAAGTCCATTTCCAATACCGCAAAATTTAACGTCCCTGTATGGGGATACCGGAATAACAATTCTTCCTGCCGCAATGCCACGCCTTACAAATTCAGGTTCGACACCTTCATCTGCAGCAACGATTTTCATCTCTTCTGTGATCTTTCCATTTCTCGCATCATCAACTAAACTCATTTTCTATGCCTCGATAATTGAATAGTAGTGGGAAGAAGATATTTTTATATAAGACTTTTCAAAAAATAAACTTGGGTTTAACTAAAGTAAACTTGTCATATCTCTTCAAGATTGAATAATTTTCATGTTATCTCATCAAGTATACTTGTTTTAAACTAAAACATCATTGTATAAGGTACCGCTAAAAAGTAATTTTGTTTACGGACGCAAATTGGTTTCCAGATCCAAAGAAATAGAAAATTATTGCAGATCTGGTTGAACTTATTTCTCTTTATTTTCCAGCCGGATTGTACGCATCAGTTCCCTGTGGAGTGAAACGATCATATTGCTCATCATGCCGAAAACCAGCATCTCGAATCCGATGATTATAAGGAGAGTTGTTAAGATTGCCAGAGGTACATGGGTCACACCATCCAACCATTCTGTCACAACATATATTCCAAAAACGCTGCCTGCAATTAAGAAAATAGTACCGATGATCCCAAAATAAAATAACGGGTTATGCAGTTTTGCTAATTTATAGATCGTCGCTCCGATCTTGAAACCATCCTTTAAGGGGTTAAGTTTAGTAGAACCTTTCGTGTGTCGTGCCAGATATGTTATAGGCACTTCTACGATCTTTAGATCTTTCTTGACACTCTCAATTGTGATCTCGGATTCGACTTCAAACCCTGTCTTATTAAGTTCAAGAGATTTTATCGTGTTGCGTGTGAATGCCCGATACCCTGAGAGAATATCATTCAACCATTGGCCGTAAGCGAAACCGAATATCTTGTTGAGTATCTTATTTCCCATAAGGTTTAAGTGTGTGAAAGCAGTCGGCTCATAGTTAGCAAACCTGTTTCCGATAACATGATCTGCACTACCTTTGAGCACCGGTGCAAGCATCGCATGCGAATCCTTTGCAAGATATGTCCCGTCACCGTCAGTCATCAGGATGTAATCGCTATCTATTATATCAAAGGCTTCCTGAAGTGCCTGACCCTTTCCCTTACCGCCCTGTACAACAACATTTGCACCCTCTGACTCTGCCAGTTCACGTGTTTTGTCGCTGCTGTGCCCATCAATTACCAGTATATTGTTAAAACCTTCTGATTTAAAGTCCCTTATCAACTGCTTGATCGTAGCAGCTTCATTTAAGGTCGGTATCAGAACGCAGACATCTTCGTTTACCAAGAAACTCACACTGACCCGTTCACAAAAGTCCCATGCCGTCCAGCTGCTTCCTCACGACTTCAACGCCTTCTTTGCAGTCTTTAGGAGATTTGCCGCCAGTGACAACCAGTTTTCCTGAACTGAATATAAGCACAACTACCTTTGGTACAGTGATACGGTAAACCAGTCCAGGGAACTGTTCAGGTTCATACTCAATATTCTCAAGGCCAAGTCCAATCGCAATCGCATTCAGGTTCAATACTGCGTGAAGGTCGGCAGATGCCACGATGTTCTGCACTGTAATTTCAGGGTCCTCGATGGTTTTGAGCCCGATGCCATTGAGTTTCTTTGCAAGGTTCCCTATCACAGTATGTACATCATTGACATTCTTTGCGCCGGTGCACACCACTTTTCCGGATGTGAAAACCAGAAATGCTGCCTTTGGCTCGGTTACCCTGTATACGAGTCCGGGGAACTTTTGTTTGTTATATTCAGCTCCTTCGAACTCAGCTTCAATTTTTATCAAATCAAAATCTTCTGCAAGCTTTGTTGATGCAACCACGTTTTCAATCTTTATATTATACTCTGTCATGTTCTTTGGTCCTTGGTATTTAAAGCAAGCTTATATTTCGCAATTCCGTATATATACTTTTATATAGAAAATTTTAAAAACCATCTTTTTTTATCTTCTCTTCAATTGCTATTTATGTTCCCATTTATTGTAACTATTCAGCCTACAAAAACCAGTTGATTGATATTGATTTTGACGAAA
>CAZQWP010000086.1:0-6964 GCA_964597005.1 uncultured Methanosarcinales archaeon
ATCTTTATTTCGGTGTTGAAAAATGACAGAACCACAAATCGAACGAAAACTCATTGAAATAATGCGGGTTATTAGCGAAAGTGATAAACCCATCGGTGCCCGGAACATCGCCGATGAGCTAAACAACCGCGGATACGGTATTGGTGAGCGCGCCGTACGCTATCATTTAAGAATACTGGATGAGCGCGGATTTACAAAAAAATACGGATATGCAGGCCGCAAGATCACGGAACTAGGTAAAAAAGAACTCGGTGATGCACTTATCGGGGACCGGCTCGGATTTGTGATCACACGTATCGAGGAGCTGATCTACCAGACAAACTATGATATAAAATCAAAAGAGGGGAACGTGATCATAAATATCTCCTACCTTGACAAGGATGATTTTGATGATACTGTGGAAATTATGAAATACGCAGCAGAGGGTGGAGTGGTAATTAGCCCACGCGTCAGAATATTTGAAGAGGACTCTGACTCAGATATTTATGTGCCACTCGGCAAAATCGGAATCGCGACCGTTTGCAGCATAACATTTGACGGACTTCTCTTAAAAAACGGAATACCCGTGAAAACCTCCTACGGTGGCCTTCTGCAGATTGAAAACCAGGAAAATGTCAGGTTTCTGGACCTTATATCCTATAACGGTACATCTATTGATCCGATCAAAATATTCCTGAACAGACACTCGACATCTGTCCTTGATGTGATGGAAAACGGTACAGGGAGAGTGCTTGCAAACATGCGACAAATTCCTGCCTCAGCTATCGAAAAAGCCATGGATGTACTGAAACTTGCAGAGGAGTCAGATATCAGTGGTTCGATAACAATCGGAGAGTCTGGTGAAGAACTCTTTGGAGCGCCGGTAGATATTGGAAGGTCGGGGATTCCGGTAATTGTAGGTATCAACGCGATCGCTGCAGTGCAAGAAGCAGGTGTTGAAGTCGTCACACATCCGGTCTCAAGAGTACTCGAATACAAAAGCATGTCAACACTATGAAAGTGTTGCCAGTGATTAAGCTGGACAAATGGTAGTGTTGATTACGTGAAAGGCTACATTAAATAATATAGGTGCTTTGCGCTAAGGGAAAAACACAGGGTCGATCTTAAGGTAACAAAGAGCGTTCTGGGTCAACTGATCGACCACGACACTTGCATAAGCACCACCAGATTCCGCTGAAACGTCTATCACCTTTATCACTCTCTCGAAATCCGCCTCATCGGGCAGCAGTTCGGCCAGGATATTTCTTGCCTTTTCGAAAAAATCCTCATTAAATTCTGATTCCTCTTTATCCGGATAAACAGCCGCATAAATGATCTGTTCTTCTACAAGATCCAAGAAAAAGTGTGTACCATAGGAGACTTCAGGTGTATGACCATGTTCCTCGCGGGCAATTTCAACAAGAACCGCAGTATTGTCTATATCCGAATAGCTCACATTTACACCCAGGTCTAGATTATTACTACCCCACCTCCCTGGCCCCATCATCATAAACCTCGCATTTTTCAAACGCAGTCGTTCATTGAGACGCCCCACAACACGCCCCACTGATTTCTTGATATCTATTTCTCCAATTTCTGCATATTCTCTTGGGTCGATATATATTATGTACCGAATATCATCAAGAACCCCCCCATTTATGGTCTTGCCTGACCTGAATAATATATTCCCTTTTGGCATATCATCGGGGATGATAACAGGACCGGCAATACCAGGGATCTTCATTGGACGGCATTGTAATAGATTAATTCTTACCTTCTCTTTAGAACTAATAAATGCTGTAAACTCCATGTCTACCGGTTGCCCATAAGCCTTTTCGATTATACCCAACATCTCCTCAATATTCTTTACGAAATCCGTTCTTCTTATGAGATTGTTGAAGGTGAGGACAAAATTACCCGTATCTATGAGTCCGGTAAGCGGATCATCCAGATGGCCGTCTTTGAGAGTGGAAACAAACAGTTTAAGATTGGGATAGTCCCCATCTTTAAGTATTTCAGACACTGGCAATGTCTTGAATTCATTGTTCTTAACGTCCAACATATCCACTTCCCACTGGGAATATTTTGCTATTTTTAATCCGACCTCGGGTCTTAGTTCAGGATGACTCACAGCAATTATTCTTGGGTGATCCTTTCCTACACGGTCAACTGCGCGTGTACCCAGACCGAATACCAACCTGATCATTCCCTTATTCGGGTCTATGCGCGGGGACCATGTGAAGAGGTTCCTTGAAAATGTGACACCTGCAAGATTCGGGAAGAAGTAGTCTTTATAAGGCATCCCTGAAACACGCTGTACAAGGATTGCCATCTGTTCATCAGTATTTTCAAGCCCATGTGTTCTCCTATATGAAAGTGCATCCGGGTTCAATGCACTTGCATAGACAAGTTTAACTGCATAGATAAATGCCTCAAGTCGTTCATCGGGACTACCCTGGTTCGTACAAAACTCGCTTCGGTACTTGCCGGCAAATGCGTTCCCGAAACTGTCCTCCAGCAAACTGCTGGACCTTACAATTATAGGTGCCTGTCCAAAATAATCCATCATGTCTCGAAAATACCCTATTATTTCATCCGAAAACTTTCCTTTAACAAAACATTTTTCAATCTCTTCGAACTTCTCTTTCGTCAATTTTGCATTTTCAGATAACTGTAAACGCAGGGGAAAAAGGTCGTTATTGACCATAAAACTAAAAAATACATCTGAACCGATATAGAATGAGTCGTGTGGTTCCAAGATTTTTGAGAAATCCTTATCACTTTCATCTTTTAGCAGAATGCTTCTCGCCAGCAACATCCCGGCAGCCTTTCCTCCAATACTGCCGGAACCAATGATTCGCTCCCTTATATACAAAAGTTCCTCCAGGGTTAAATAACGATCAGCAACTTTATTAAACTCAGGATGGTTTCCGAGTATCATCCTGGTAAGTTCCTGCTTGAGCGCAAATGTTTCAGGAGAAAGTTTCGTGTCTGTTCCACATCCTTCATAATACTGTGAGAGTTTTTTATAAAGGCTGTCCCATGGGGCAATGGTACTTGTGTCTTTGGTAAGAATTTTTTTGTGGTCATGAATTGAAAGAGCAGCAGCCTCCCCACTATTAAAAATAGGATCCCACTTTCCACTGGAACTGACATGCGGTAAAAACATCTGTGGAGAATAACGATTATAAACTTTTAATGGGTGTAGATAGGTATTGCCATCCACCCGGTAAACATTGACCAGTATCTGAGTAGTATCCCGGATACTTGCAACAGTTGAATGGCTATGCATGTCACGTGTAAGAGCAAAAAACGCAACCGTATCAAGTTCATAAAGGTAAGGACAGGTTACCTTGAAAAAATTAGCAAGAAGCTCATCGGTGGCCCATTCAGCCACCAGCCAGGATAAGTTGTCAAAAACATAAAAAACTTCTCTACCATATTTTTCAATTATTCTGTGTACCTCAGTGCTGAAAAAATCAAATCCTTTGCTCGGGTCAACGTGAACCAGGTCAAGTCCTTTCATACGTTTAAGGACCGGCACATGACGGGCAAAACGAACATAAACACATCGTCTACCGTTTTTTAGTCCCTGCTGAATAAATTTCTCAGCAAAACGTGAGTAGTCTTCAAGCCTGTCGATCTGCCAGACTATGTTATCGCCAGGAAGAAAACCCTGCAAAACATCATCAAGTGAAGAGTCCCCACTGCTTACCTTTTTCGTTTCCATGTAACACCCCGTTAATGCCAAGGATTTTGAAAAATCCGAAATTGTGGTATAACAACTGTAACATTATGCACATGAAATATTGGATGAACTTATCAAAATCCTGTGGTCTAAATGAAGACATGTTTGTATTCCAACTGCCTTAATACGCATATAAATTACCATACGGTCTACTGGAGATAGGAAGTAGTTTGATAAAAGGTTTGCTCATTACCTCATCAAGATCAAAACCGAAGTGTTCGCAGTATTCCTTCAAATGTTTATTGAGAAGCTTCTCATCTTTTTCATCCAGATTAAACACACTTACTTCCTTACCCAAAGTATATTCCTCTACCTCACCCCGGACATAAATCACGCCTCCGTGCATCCCTGTTCCAAGATAATCACCTGCTATCGGGGTGTCCTCAGCTTTATCCAATCCAAGGAGGATCATGATCCCACCAGCCATGTATTCACCAAAGAAGTCGCCTGCAGTACCACCGACAATGATCACAGGCACCTTTTTTTTGTACTCTTTCATGTGAATGCCGGTACGGTAGCCTACATCGCCTTTGACATACAATTTTCCGCCACGCATACCGTATCCAAGGACATCGCCAGCACTTCCGTGTATAACTATCTCCCCTGCGTTCATGGTGTTTGCAACACAATCCTGAGCATTGGCATTAACAATGATGTAAGAACCATTCATAAACATCGCAAGATCGTTGCCTGGAACACCATTTATGGTGATTCTGGCATCATTATTGATGCCATTGCCAATATAACGCTGCCCATTCACATTATCCAGTATGAACTCTGTCTCACCTTCATTAATGGCATCACGGATTATCTTATTCAAGGTACGGTAATACATTCCTTTACAGTCGATCTTCATTACCATTTATGTCACCTCACTGCCCGACTCCGGCAGGTTTGATACCCAGCAGGTTCAGTGTTTGTTCGTCCAGATCAATGCCTCGCAAACGCTCGCGACTACCACGCAATGATTCGATTGAATTGACACCAAGCGCACCCAGTATCTCTTGAAGTTCATGTCCCCATGCCGTAAGGAGATTTGAAAGCCGTTCAGAAGCGACCTGCGGATCTAACCTGCGCACAAGTTCCGGTTTCTGGGTGGCAATTCCCCATGCACAGTTGCCTGTGTAGCATTTTTGGCACACACGGCAGCCCATGGCCACCAAGGCGGCAGTACCGATAACGACTGCATCCGCACCGAGAGCGATTGCTTTTGCCACGTCACCGCTGCTGCGGATACTTCCGGCACAGATAATTGAAGCATTGTTTCTGATACCTTCATCACGCAAGCGCTGGTCAACTGCAGCCAGTGCAAGTTCGATGGGGATTCCTACATTATCCCTGATAACCATGGGTGCACTTCCAGTGCCGCCACGGAACCCATCGATTGTAACAACATCGGCACCTGCACGTACTATCCCACTTGCGATTGCAGCCACGTTGTGGACTGCGGATATCTTGACACCCACAGGTTTTGTGTAATCCGTAGCTTCCTTAAGAGAATAGATGAGCTGCGACAGGTCTTCAATCGAATAAATATCATGATGCGGTGCCGGAGAAAGAGCGTCCGTTCCAACAGGGATCATTCGGGTCCTTGATATTTCCCCCCCTACCTTCTCGCCTGGCAGGTGTCCGCCTATGCCCGGTTTTGCACCCTGTCCAATCTTTATTTCGACCATTGCACTGGTGTTAAGGTATTCGCTGTGCACACCAAACCGACCGGAAGCAACCTGAACTATGATATTACCGGCATACGAATACAGGTCTTCGTGAAGTCCTCCTTCGCCTGTGTTCATGAGAGTACCTGATCTTTTAGCAGCCATTGCAAGCGCCTTATGTGCGTTCAGGCTTATTGCACCATACGACATCGCTGCAAACACGACAGGTATATCCAGTTTAATCTGCGGCTGTAGCGTGGTTGTAAGGTCAACCTCACCGTTCCGACCCTCTGCAAACTCCAGAAGGTTCGGTTTTCGACCAATGTATGTCCTGAGTTCCATTGGTTCGCGCAGTGGATCAATTGAAGGGTTTGTAACCTGACATGCATCGATCAGCATGTGATCCCAGAGAATCTGGTATGGTCTAGGATTGCCCATTCCTGTGAGAAGTATGCCACCTGTTTCTGCCTGCTTGAGGATATTCTGCCGAATTTCTGGAAGCCAGTTTGCATTCTCCTTATAAGCCAGTTCGTTCCTGGTAATTGTTATTGCAGATTCGGGACAGAATGTCACGCACCTGTGGCATGCAACACATTTTTTATGATCAGGCACAACCTTGTCTTTGAACTGCATACATCCAAAACTACAGTTCATGACACACCGCCTGCAACGTCTGCAATGATCGTAGTCGATCTTTACTATGAATTCTGGCGGTAACTGGGATGCCATTACACCACCTCCTCGTTTAATTCACCTATAACTGCTGTTCCGGCTCTTGGGCTCCACACCACATCCAGATCAGGTGCTATTTCCCT
Organism: uncultured Methanosarcinales archaeon; assembly: GCA_964597005.1. GTDB lineage: Archaea > Halobacteriota > Methanosarcinia > Methanosarcinales > Methanosarcinaceae > JAFGQV01. The sequence goes on from CAZQWP010000086.1 coordinate 6,198, forward strand.
GATAGCCGATTCTTCAGATGCCATGTACAACGTGTCATCTTTCCTGGCGCAGGTCATAGGTCGCAATTTGATGCGGTCATTGAAGCCGACCATACCCCGGTTATGCCCGAGGATGATGCTGAAAGGTCCATTTAGAAGCGCACCGCCATAGACCTGCCTGATGGCGGTGGCAATCTTTTTCTCGCGTTCAGGCATTCTGTCAATATCTTTCCAAAAAGGTGAAGCAAGGGCTTTAACCGCCAGTTCAAATGGCATCTTGTGCCTTCGGACAAGCAGATCAAAAAGGTATGCAACAACCTCGGTATCTGTTCGAAGCTCTAACTTGTATCCAAAAGGCTCAAGGTAGCGTTTGTTTATGCCGTATGAAGAGATCTCCCCATTGTGGACTATGGACCAGTCAAGAAGACCGAATGGATGTGCACCGCCCCACCATCCAGATGTGTTAGTGGGGAAACGGCCGTGTGAGGTCCAGATGTATGCCTTATATTCATCTAACTTGTAGAACACTCCAATATCCTCAGGGTATCCTACGCCCTTGAAAACTCCCATATTCTTACCAGACGAGGCGACAAAAGTACCATCTATTGTTGAGTTGATCTCCATCACTTTCTCAACAACATATTCACGTTCTGAAACAAACTTCGTTTTACTCTCTGGCACATCAACGAAATAACGCCACAGTACTGGAGGATTTATAATCGGCTGAGTTCCATATCCATTATATCTTCCAGACGTTTTGTCCCCAAAAACAGCACCAGGACGTATTG
>CAZQWP010000087.1:0-6749 GCA_964597005.1 uncultured Methanosarcinales archaeon
CATGAAAAACCTTCTCGAAACAGCAGAAAAGATACGTACAATGGAGATACGCGGCGCTGGCCGAATAGCAACGGCTACCGCTTTTGCACTTCGCGATTATGTAGAAACCCTCGAAGTGGACTCAATGGAACAATTCGAAGTTATGATCACAGATGCTGCAAAGATTCTCATTGATACCAGACCAACCGCAGTATCGCTTCCAAATGCTGTCAGGCTCACAACAAAATATAACGCCTCCACCGTGGAAGATGCAAGACAGGAGATCATCAGCAACGCCAGCCGCTTTATCAAAGAGGCAGATGATGCCCTTGGAAAGATTGGAGCCATCGGAGCTAGACGCATCCGTGACGGTGACGTGATAATGACCCACTGCAACTCCCATGCAGCACTCTCGGTCATCACAACCGCGTTTGAACAGGGAAAGGACATTTCGGTCATCGCCACCGAGACACGCCCAAGAAAACAGGGGCTGATTACCATCAAACACCTCAACGACTTCGGGATACCCACAACCCTCATCGTAGACTCGGCGGCACGCTACTGCATGAAAAACGTTGATACCGTTATCGTGGGTGCGGATGCCATTGCGGTCAACGGTGCCCTTGTCAACAAGATCGGGACATCCCAGCTTGCATTGGCTGCACACGAAGCCCGGATAAATTTCCTGGTAGCAGCCGAGACCTACAAGTTCAACCCCAATACCATTTTAGGAGAGTTCATCGAGATCGAGGAACGTTCAGCTGATGAGGTCATCGAACCTCAGGAACTCGAAGGGCTGAAAAACGTCCGTGTAAAAAACCCGGCATTTGACATAACCCCTCCTGAATTTATCGACCTCATAATCACAGATGCGGGGGCTGTGCCGCCCGGCATGGCATACACGGTTATCAAAGAACATCTCGGATGGGAACTGAAAGACCTAGTCTGAATATATAATAGTCCCGTCCACGATTCGCAGTACACGGTCGCAGTGTTTTGCAACATCCGCGTCATGGGTTACAACAATAATTGTCTGCCCCCTGGACTTTAGCAATTTGAACGTTTCGACGATTGCATCACGTGTTTTACTGTCCACCTCACCGGTCGGTTCATCAGCAAGAATGATGGCTGGCCAGTTTGCCATTGCCCGAGCTATTGAAACACGCTGTTGTTCCCCCCCTGAAAGCTCAGTCGGCTTGTGGTTCAATCGATCCCCGAGACCCAGTTTTTTCAAGAGCGTCTCTGCACGTTCAAGCCTCTCTCGCTTGGAAACGTTCGAAAAACGCATTGCAAGATCAACATTTCCAAGTGCTGTCAGGGAATTCAGGAGATTATAATGCTGGAACACAAAACCGATTTTCTCCCGCCGGATCCTGGGAAGCTGCCTATCAGATACGCTGGTAACCTCGACACCATCAATAATTACCTTCCCTTCAGTTGGTTTTTCAAGACATCCCACGATACCCATCAGCGTAGATTTTCCAGAACCGCTTGGTCCCATTATTGCCATAAATTCCCCCTTCTCCACAGAAAAGGTAACATTGTGCAGTGCAGTTACAGGTATCTTTCCCTGCATGTATATCTTGAAAACATCCCTTACATCCAGGATAATATCACCCATACCTGAGCGCCTCCATTGGACTCATCTTCGTTGCACGGTAAGCAGGATACAGACCCGAGAGCATCCCGATGACCGTTGCGAATAGTAGGGCAACAACAAGAAGCCTTGGGGTAATAGCAAAAAGTATGATCCCCTTGCCTGCAAGCCAGAGGTTCAGCAAATATACTGCCGCACTCCCAATCCCGATGCCAGCCAGTCCACCGATAATACCCAGAAGCGCCGCCTCGCCAAGTGTGATCAGAAGAATGTCCTTTGTCTCTGCACCCATGGCCCTCAGTATCCCGAACTCCCGTGTCCTCTCGGTCACAGACATAAGCATGGTGTTCATGACACTCAGACCACCAATAATTGCTGCCAGCAGTGCAGAACTTATAGTGATCACGCTAAAGATCAGAAGAGATTGGCTTGCCTGTTCCCTCAATTCACGGGGAGATAGCGTACTTGTCCCATCGACGCTCAGTTCGATCCTCTTGGCAAGGACATCCGCATCTATACCTTCTTCCGGAACCGCAAAGATCGTTGAAAGCGAATGTTCCAGATCATAGACATCCTGACCTGTTTCAAGTGGTATCGCAGCGGTGCTGTCAAAAAACGAACCAGTGTATTCAAGGATTCCAATGACCGTAAAATTTTTATCATGTATCTCAAGCTTGCTCCCGATCTGCAGGTCGTACTCACCAGCAATGCTTGTTCCTACCAGTACCTGATACGTATCACCCGGCTCCAGAAAGCGCCCGTCCTTAAGTTTCACTGGATCCAGGGCTATTCTACTTTTTTGGGGTGGTAGGGCAAATATCTGTTTTCCACTCATACCCATCTGGTCTTCGTCAAATGTTGTCAGCAGGATCCCATAGGCATCCTTCACCCCAGGTACACGCTTAACATCAGGCACCTTATCATCGGTCAGTCCACCCCCGAACATACCGCTTTCTGCAAACACACGGATCTTATCACTGGTCAGGCTCATGGAATTTTCAAATGTCTGGTTAAAGTTCTCTGACATTCCACCCATAACCACCAGTGCAAAGATACCAAGGGCTATGCCAGAAATGGTGAGCCCGCTTCTCACTTTACGCTGTGTCACACTTCGAATGATTATGTCAAACATCCAATCTCCCTTATAGGCGTCGAATCAACAGACCTGCAATAGCCAGAACAGCCAGCCCACTAACACACCCGAAACCGGGTGCATTTGTTTCTGCTTCGGTCTCCAGAATTATAGGTTCAGGCAGGCGGATAATGGTTTCGTAGGTATCGAGCACAGTTCGCTCCGGGGTTAGAACGTAGATATTCACATCATATTTGCCACCCTGCAGATCGTTCCAGACAATCCCTATTGTGTCGTCTTTATTATTTATGAGAATTTCACTTTCCTCTTCAAAAACAATCTTCTCCCCATCTTTTTCGAGTTCTATAAGAACTGTACCTGTGAACGGCACCTGTGACATGCCGATTATGTCCACGCTTGCACCGAACTCGTCCACGTCCACCTCATCATCGCTAATATCAACATCCTCGGATGCGGTGAAATCAGAAAGGTATGATACCGTGATGTCAGGATCGTGGGAATAGGTCAAAAGCGTCGCAGTGTAATGGGATTTACTTTCAAGAAGAACAGGCCAGTTTATCTGTATCTCCTTTGACTGCAATATCGCCACATTATCCATTGTCTCTGTATAGACCACCTCATCGCCTTTGAGCAGCTTAACAACGATGTCCACTACACCTGGCTTGTAAATACTTGTCGGGCTGATCACTATCAAGGCCTTTGAGCTGTCTGCACTGAAATCCATGACCCTGAAACGTGGAAGTGTGATGGTGTTGTAAGTAAAAGGATATGAGGCACTGGCAGCAAATTCATTGCTTACGTACACGCTTACGGTAGTGTTATAATAATTATATTCCAGTTCGTTTTCTCCCCAGAAAACTATTTTTGTAACCTCTCCTGCTGGCACTGAGCCAATATCAAGGGTTATCGAATCCACTAATTCCTCTTGGTGTCGCATTTCAAAAACAAGTTTTACGTTTTCCACAGGCTCATTGAACCGGATGGTTGTATCGAACAGCTTTTCTTCCGAGAAAACATCCACAATATCCACGGCATCTGTTGTGGATGATGCACCTGTCATTGAGGATAAAGAAAGCATCAACATGATGGAGAAGATTGTAATTATATGCTTTCGCAACATGATCTGATCCGACCTTACTACTTATCAAAACCGATAATTGTCCCGGAATGGATACGTGCCAGTGGTCCTGTTTTAGTGTCCATCTGCATGATAACGTCCGAAACTACAGCCGGGTCACTGCCATCCATTACAATGGTCTCAATCCTGCAGCGCTCAATGATCTTTGCAGCCAGCGGGTCCACAGGCGATTTCGATCCCGCTTTCATCTCAATTGACATCACTGTATTGACCAGTTCCTTTGCAGTCATTTTTTCATACTTTACAGCATTCGGGTTTGTATTCGGGTCTGCGGAATACACCCCGTCCACAGATGTTGCAACCACCATCAGGTCTGCATTCAGGTATTCGGTCAGGATCGCAGAGACCGCATCTGTGGTCTGTCCTGGTACCACCCCACCCATGACAACGATTTTACCAGATGCAATGGCTGCTTCTGCTTCTTTGTAATCCCCTGGAGGTTCTGGGTATGCATCTTTGCCAAGTGCAGATATCAGTAACTGTGCATTTAAGCGTGTTATATCGATCCCTATAAAATCGCATACTACCTCGTTAGCACCCACGCTGCGAGCCACATTGATGTAATCCCTTGCTGCCTTACCCCCTCCAGTTACAACCACCAGATTGTGTTCGTTTGATAGTTCACGAAGTACATTAGCATACGAAAGAAAACGATCCGGACTTAGATCTTTGGCGAGTATTGATCCGCCTACTGATAAAACAACTAACATGATAATCGTTATTCATTATGTGTTTCATATTTAAAAAGTATCGCCAGAATGCCTAGCACTGCTATTGTTATCATTGCCGAAAAACCAGGGACAAACGTTTTCAGGGAGATGGGTGGTTGATATTTTTCCATGTTCTCGCTGTGCAGGGCACTACCGTTGAAAAGTTCGGAAACCTCTACAACAGTACCCACATAAAGACAGGTGTCACCATAGAACATTATCTTCAGTTCACTGCCTGTGGAGAAATCCTGAACATAGGCGAAATGGCTTCCCATTGATTCTTCCAGACTTTAAAGGTTGCCAACAACAGTAACGAATCTATCCTTGTAATTTACAGTTCAAAGATCGATGATTCGTCGAATTTTACGGCGGCTGCACTGGCTGTTGTTAGCAGCATACACCACACAAGTAACATTATAAGTGGAACTCTGAGACTCATCGTATTCACTCTAGGACCTACAATTTGCCCATCTTATGCAGAAGTTCAGCATTAAGGACGCTTGCACCGGCTGCACCGCGAATGGTGTTGTGTCCCATTGCAATGTACCGTATTCCTTCCCGGATGCGCCCAACACTTACGCTCATGCCTCGACCCATGTTCCTGTCAAGACGCGGTTGTGGTCTGTCGTGTTCGTCCTTGACGATCAGTGCCTTTTCCGGTTCTGTGGGAAGATCACCAAGATTAGGATTGAAATTTAAGAACGCACTTCGAACTTCGGTAGGTGTCGGATTATCGCTCATGACAGCCCAGATCGCTTCTGTGTGACCGTCAATTACCGGAACCCTGTTGCAGGACGCACTGACCCTTACATCTGCATTGATGACCGTTTCACCGTCAAAATCCCCAAGCAATTTCAGGGTTTCGCTCTCCATTTTTTCCTCTTCTCCCCCGATATATGGAATAACATTATCAAGAATTGCCATTGATGAGACACCCTCGTAACCGGCTCCGGATATTGCCTGCATGGTGGCGACATTGACTGACTCAAGACCAAACTGCATCAGTGGTTTGAGAGTCATTATCATCATGATAGTAGAACAGTTCGGATTTGTTATGATGTACCCGTCCCATCCGCGCCCGTCCTGCTGGACATCGATCAAACCCAAATGGTCTGCATTGACCTCCGGAACAACAAGAGGTACGTCTTTTTCCATCCTATATGCCGATGCATTGCTTGCCACTACGAACCCCGATTTTGCAAATTCTGCTTCTACGGTCTTTGCATAATCTGACGGCAGAGCCGAGAACACTAAATCAGCGTCCACCTTTGATGGGTCAACCGGGACTACTTCTTTCTTGGCTACTGTTTCAGGGAGAGGAACATCAAGTCTCCAGTTAGCTGCATTCTCATAGGTTTTTCCGGCACTCCGACCGGATGCTGCAAGAGATGATATCTCAAACCATGGATGGTCAGCTAACGCTTCTACGAAACGCTGCCCAACTGCACCTGTAGCTCCTAATATCCCCACTTTTATTGGCTTCGCCATGCGTTACCTCAAATGATAAAACTAAAAAGAAAAATAAAAAATGATAATGGAATAAATTTCTTTATTCCATTGAAATTGCTTCAACCGGGCATGCATCCACGCATGCACCACATTCGGTACATTCATCTGCGTTAACAACTGCGATGTCTTTATCATTTAATGAAATTGCTTCAACCGGACATTCATCCACGCATGTTCCACAGCCAGTACATTCATCTGCATTTATTAGTGCTACCATTTACTTTATTCTCCTTTATCATTTTTATTCGATACATCGTTACTGAATTCGATATTGTATCGAAGTCATTACAACATACCATTAAGCAAATTAGATAAAAACTTATCGCTTTTTTATGTGCAGGATGATTATAAAACATGACATTTTACACTTTATTATCTATCAATTCAGGTACGTTTTGAAAACGGAAATGTGAATTTATTGATTGAACTACTCCACGCTTACGCATGGAGATTCTTACAAGTAACTACAAGTTGTAGCCCTGTTTGTAAATTGTCGAGAAATTCCCGATAGCCTGTCCAATTGGCATTTTGTGATAGGTAACGTAACATGATATTGATAGCACTATTTCTATCTCTATCAATATTGGTACCACAATCACATATCATTTCACGCTGATAAAGTGGCATATCATGTTGTTTTCCACAAAAACAGCATGTTTTTGACGTATAACTCACTTTCCGCACGTCTTTCATCAAACATAGTATTTTTCGCATTCTTTACCC
>CAZQWP010000088.1:0-6564 GCA_964597005.1 uncultured Methanosarcinales archaeon
GATGCACAGGTGCTGCAATGACGTCAAAATCTTCGATTTGGAATGGTTCTTTTGAAGCACTGATACCATAGTTTTTGAGCAGGCCGGAAAGGACCTCAGGAGATTCTGTGTTATAGACGTCAACCACACTAACGTTGCAGCCAAGTTCTGCCAGTTTTTGTGCAATGATAATTCCGCCGTGAGTCAGGTCTAGGACGACGATGTTTTTTTGAGCTGAAGACATATTCTGTTCTGTCTATAAAGCTTCCCGCACTCTTTCGAAAACAAGGTCTGCAATAAGTTCGTGAGCACCGAGCGGCTTTGCATATACTATCCTGACATCCTGTCCATCGATCTGGATACTTGACTGATTACTGCCGTCCTCAAATCCCAGTATTTTCGGGATGTCCTTTGTTATGTGTACCCCGGATGCAAGGAATACCGGAACTGCTGCGATGGTGGTTACACCTGTGCCGGCAAAGGATTGAAGCGCATCTTCAATGTTCGGTTCGTCCATGTTCATAAAACCAACCCGCACAACAAAATCATCATGTTTTTTTGCGATATGGTCTGCTACACCTGTCACTACCTCTTTGTTGTATGGAAGTTTACTTCCATGCCCGATAGCCAATATCCCTATTTTTACACTCATTATTGGTACCTCAATGATATTATTATTTCAATAACACTATAATTATCTTCAGTGTTACTACATGAGTTGTTCTGTGAGGCTTATTAGATATAAGACTTTTTAATCGTTTGTTCCCGGAAAGTGAAGAGGACGCAGCACATAATAATTAATCGTAGTTAAGGATAACTTTTTAAATATATAGGTTATTTTAAATATGTCGACCAATAACTATGCTTTAAATATCTGGACAATATTTAATTAATGGGGATTTTCAAATGATAGAACGTAAGTGGATAGTACTTGCAGGGGAAGAGGCAGGACCAAAATCCAACAAGATGGGTGGAATCTGGAATGTCATTGATGCAGAAGCAATGACTCTTGCGTCCCTTTTCAATTCCGGTGAGATCAAAGAAGAAAATATGCCAAGAATTTTGGTGGCAGGTCCATATTACGGGCACAGTGGCGCTGACTGGAACAAAGGACTAAACCGGATCACTGACGTGAGCGAATTCGAGGAGTTCGACATTGACGGGGAACTGACATCAGTGTTTGATAGCATCAAAAAATCCGGAGTGGAGGTAGTAAAAGGGATTAGAAAAGTTGGTGACACCGATATTGGCTTCTTATTGTTCGAGACAGACAACTTCTGCAGGATCATGACCGAATACAAGGGCACCAAAATGTCACTGGAAAGTATGATAAAAAGTGAAGCCTACGAACTAATTGGACTGGATTCAATGATCTATGAAAATTTGGGCAACGGCGGGGAATATACCCATTATCTTAACCTTTCATATGCCATCTCGGAGTTCATACGCGTGCTTGCCACAGTAAAGGAAGAAAAGATTGAAAAGTATCATGACGACGCAATCTCCGAGTTTGCAAGATCGCTCATGCCCAGAATGCAGGTCTCACTGCACTGCCATGAATTCGGTGTTTTTTATGCAATCGCAAGGCTCAAGAAACTCGGTATCCCGTTAAGTACTGTGGCTACACTTCATGCAACACTTCCCGGACGGGTATCAGGTTATCGTTCGATCCAGAAAATACGCAGCAATGACGGCACATGGCCAGATGGTGTGCCCCTTAGTTTTGCCAAACTAGAATCCCTTGCAGATTACGCAGATGTGGTTACAGCTGTTGGCGATTCCACCAGAAAGGAAGCCAAACTTTTCTATGGGATCAATGGTATACTGGTTCGGAACGGTATCGATCTCGATGTCGAGCTTACAGACTGGGACAAAAAGGATAGATGCCGTACAAAGATACAGAGCTATCTAGCAGAAAACCTGCAAAAGTATCATGGCGGAGGTAATATAGATCCGGAAAAAATCATCCCCATATTTTCGATATCCCGTATAGAGGTTGAGAACAAGGGATATCCTGATCTGCTTGATTCCCTTATGTTGCTTGACCGCATGCTGAAAAGCCAGATGGTTGCGGGACGTCTTGGTGAAGGGGTGAGGGTTGTATGTTTCCTGATTGCAGCACATGGACCGAAAAACACTTTACCCGATGGTTTTCCGATTAATCTTCCCAAAGAAGTGCTTATTGGAGAAGAACTCAGGCTGCAACAAATGATAGAAGAAAGAGGACTCCAGAGTTCGAACCTGACCGGCTGTAAGAGGTGTGTTTCGGCTGTACTTTATCCCCAGTGGGTATCGGACCATGATGGTGGACTTAATCTGAGTCCTGATGAACTCATGGCTGGATGTACTGCCGGCATATTCCCATCAAGATATGATCCTTTCCTGCTTACAGGACTTGAAGCAGGCAGAGAGTCCACCCCCAGCATTGTCAGCAAGGTATGCGGTTTCAGTGATGCAATAAAGACACTGAAACGCCTGGTCATGGGAATGGGTGGTGTGATCGTGGTAGACAACATCGACCTCTCGTACAACGAGACCATTGTGGACTATGCACTTGCAATGGATTATTTCGTAGACACGTATATAGATGACAAGGTCAAATACAAGCTTCTCTGTGGAGAGGCCTACCTGCTTGCTAAAGAGATGAACTGGGATATGCCTGCAAAAGAATATTATGAACTCCTGACAGGTGCCAAGGTTACGTAGGTTCTGACCATGGCCCATGATACAGACAACAACAGACTGAGTATTGCTTTTGTCAGTATAGAATACCCCCCGCGTATCTTTGGGGGACTGGGAGCATATACTACAGATATTATAAATGCATTCACTGAACTTGGGCATCGTGTTGTAATCGCAACACCTAACGAAGGCGGTTCACTGCCATCCTATGAAGTTGTGGATTGTGTGGATGTATACCGTCCACAATCAATTTCAGACAGGAACACATTAGAACTGCTTTTATCCCAGGAAACATGGGACACCTGGGGTGACCAGGGAGTTGATTTCCTATGTGAACTCCTGTCCTATAACCATCTTGCAGCATCTGAGATCATCCAGCTGGTAAGAAATGGGTTGATACTGGATATCTGCGTGGGACACGACTGGCTTGACCTTCCTGCTGCCATGACGATCAAAAGAGAGACTGGAATACCCACAATCTTCCATGTTCACAGTACAGAAGTGGGTCGTTCGCTTGGGAACTCGAACCCCCAGATACAGCGTTTAGAGAGTAGAAGCGCAGATTACGTGGATGCAATTATCACAGTATCTCATGCCATGAAGGACGAACTTGTCTTCATGGGAGTCCCGAAGGATAAGATATTTGTGTGCCACAATGGTGTGGACGTTAAAAAATTCGATCCGTCAAACGCTCGCAAGGGTAATATCAGAAAACTCAGGAAAAAATACGGCATAAAAAAAGGTGACCGTCTGGTGCTTTTCATAGGGCGCCTCGAAACTGTGAAGGGTGCAGACAAACTTGTCCAGTCCATGCCACAAGTACTTGAAAAATATCCCGCTACCAAACTCGTTGTGGTAGGAAGTGGCACCCAGGAAGGACTGATCCGCAGTATAATATCAGACAAAGGTCTCGAAAGTTCGGTTTTAATAAATACCGATTTCCTTGCTGATGATGAGAAAATTGACCACTATGCCATGTCTGATGTCTGCGTGTTCCCGAGCCTCTATGAACCCTTCGGTATTGTGGCCATCGAGGCAATGGCAATGGGAAAACCTGTTGTAGTTGGTGCAAGAGGAACAAGCGGTCTTCGTGAAATCGTAATCACGCCGCCCTCTGATAAACCCACAGGCATGCATGTGAACCCGCATGACCCGCAGGATATCGCCTGGGGAATAAATATGCTTTTTGAAAGCAGACATGAAAAGGAATGGGGAAATAACGGACGTGAACGGGTGCTTGAGATGTTCACATGGGACACTGTTGCCAGACGCACACTGGATGTATACAGAGAGGTTATCTGTCAGGTCTGTGGCACTTGAAATATGTAATTGTTGAACTTGGGATGTAAAATCATGTCAGAGATAAGGAAACATTATTTTCTAGATGAATATTGTATAATTGCAACAGAACGAGGTAAGAGACCATCGGATTTTGTTTCTAAGAAAATTGAAAAATCATCCGTATCAGACTGTGTGTTCTGTGCTGGAAACGAAGACAAAACACCACCTTCAATGGCAGTCTATAAGAAAGGAAATATCCTGAAAGATATAGAAGAAGAACTTGTTAAAGGCTGGGAAGTCCGGTGTATCCCGAACCTATACCCTGCAGTATCAACCGAATCTGCAAAACCAGTATTATCCGGGTGGGAGGTTCAGGAGGGGTTTGGTTTTCATGAGGTTATCGTGGAATCCCCGACGCACGGCAGGACATTATCCTCGTTCTCAGATGATGAGATCGAACTGCTTATGCAGGTTTACAGGGATCGCGTAGACTACTATCAATCCAAGAAGAATATTCAATATGTATCGCTTTTTAAGAACTGGGGCGAACGTGCCGGTGCATCCCTGGAACATATCCACAGCCAGCTTATTGCTCTACCGATACTGCCGCCGGTGTTAAAACGTGAACAGGATGCAATCCATACTGCAAATGGATGCCCGTATTGCAATATGATCGAAAAGGAAAGAAAGTCCGAAAGGATGGTACGTGAGAACAACGATTTTGTAGCAATAGCACCTTATTTTTCGAAATCGCCTTTTGAGGTCTGGATTTTACCAAAACACCATGTAAATCACCTCATTAACTGCACCGCTGAAATGCTGCGCTCATTCGGTGAAATGATAAGGTTCGTGCTTTTCCGGTACGAAGAGATACTTGGCTTTCCGTCGTACAACTACATGTTCTACGGGATATTTGGCGACGATTCATACCACCTGAACGTGAGATGTCATCCGATACTATCAACCCCGGCAGGATTTGAAAAGAACACCGATATTTACATCAATACCGTCACACCCGAAGATGCAGCCATGTATCTAAAATGTGAGTAGATTTTTAAAACGGATGAAAACAGCTTTCAATTTCATATTTTTATGGAAAATGTACAGATGAAAAAAATTAGAATCGGGATGTTTGCATGGGAAAGTCTGAATTCAGTAAAGGTAGGTGGAATTGCACCTCATATCTCAGAACTTTCAGAGTCACTTGCAGCAAGAGGTCATGAAGTCCATATTTTCACCCGTGGTGACGGTTTTCGAGATTATGATAAAATTAATGGTGTGCATTACCATAGGGTGACCCATGACCAGTCCGAGAACATCGTGCACCAGATGGACCGGATGTGTGATGCAATGTACTGCCGGTTTCTGGATGTTAGAAGCGCATATGGCGAGTTTGATGTACTGCACGTACATGACTGGCATCCGGTAAATGTCCTGTACAGGATAAAAAGCAATTTTGACCTGCCTTTTGTTATCACCTATCACAGCACCGAATGGGGCAGGAACGGAAACCAGTATGGTGGATGGTGGGAAGCGCAGGAGATTTCGCACAGGGAATGGCTTGGAGGGTACGAAGCAAAGGAAGTAATCGTGACATCCCCGGTTTTAAAAAATGAGATCCAGCACCTCTACCAGATACCGGATTATAAGATGAACATCGTCCCAAACGGAATATATTCAGGTAAGATACGAAAGGACATTGATAGCGGTAAGATCAAGAAAGAATACGGGATACATCCCCTTGCACCAGTGGTACTTTATATAGGACGTATGAGTTACCAGAAAGGTCCGGACATACTTGTAGAAGCGGTTCCCAAAGTACTTGATCACAGATGGGATGTGAAATTTGTGTTTATTGGGGAAGGGGGAATGCGAATGCATTGTGAGAATCTGGCACATAAGCTTGGTGTATCTCATGCCTGCCATTTTCTTGGATATGCGCCTGACGAGATTGCAAGGGACTGGAACAATGCCTGCAGCATTGTATGTGTTCCTAGCCGCAACGAGCCTTTTGGGATAGTCGTGCTTGAGGCATGGGATGCTGGAAAGCCGGTTGTTGCCACAGATTCTGTGCAGCTTGTTGACAATTTTAAAACAGGGATTACAGTATACCAGAATCCAGATTCTATTGCATGGGGTATCAATTACATCCTTGATGGACTGTCCACGAACACAATGGGGAAAGAAGGACAACGATTGGTAGAAACTAAATATGACTGGAAAGCAATTGCAAATGCAACGCTGGAAGTATACGGAAAAATAGTATAGCTGGTGAACTACTCCACACTTACGCATGGAGCTTCTTGCTTCATTCTTTGAACCATCGTTCACAAGTCCACAAGCCCTTCCCCTCGTTCCGAAGGTGTCAAACGGTTATTAGATTTTGATTTTGGAGTGCAAACTTCTTGATGTTGATTGCAGCATTGATATCCCTATCGTGTTCTGTATTGCATTCAGGACAACGCCAATCTCTATCTTTCAAAGTCAATTCTTTATTATGAAATCCACAGATATTGCAGATTTTAGTCGATGGCTCGAATTGACCTATTTTTAATAAGGTTTTTCCATGCCAATCGGCTTTATATTCTAATTGATTGAAGAACATACTCCATGAAACATCAC
>CAZQWP010000089.1:0-6514 GCA_964597005.1 uncultured Methanosarcinales archaeon
ACAGGCTATCGGGAATTTCTCGATAATTTACAAACAGGGCTACAACTTGTAGTTATTTGTAAGAATCTCCATGCGTAAGCGTGGAGTAGTTCAAGTAATGAGACTGTCGGAAAAGTACCTGAAAAGCACTTAAGTTGAAAAATTTAAAATTATTGTTTAAATTAAATCAGTATGCTACACCCTGTAGAGTTTAGACCATAAAGCTGAAATATCCAAAAACGAGTCTTTTCCGACAGTCTCAATTGATAGTTGAATTATCATTTCGAATGGTTCTTTGGTTCATGCACCTTTTCAAGCAGGTCAAGCCTGTCAATTTCCTTGAGCCTCTGGTAGATGAGTTCCCAAACACAGTCCTTTTCCCGGTCCACTTCACATTTACCGTTCATCGAACCACCACAAGGACCGTTTAAAAGGTTTTTCGGGCACTGTGCTGTGGGGCATACTCCACCGAACTCTACAATCGTACAATTTCCACACATGGCGCACAGTTCATGATATACTTCACTCTGGTAGGAACCGCCCAATGAGGTAGTATTGTTTGAAGAATAAACTGGCACGTCCACAACTTTCGCGACAACAGATGTGCCACTTCCACAGGCCATCACAAGGATTGCACGTGCATCTTTTATAGCCTCGTTTTTCTTAACTAGGTGTTCCCGTGAGCTTATACTGCATGCTGCGGTTGGCAATGCCCATCCAATAACGTTTTTTCCGGCACTCTCAAGACGCTCGCACATCTCAAGCACCTCAGGCTCACCACCAACTTGCAGCTTTGCTGCACAAACATTGCAACCGATTACGAAAATATCATCCTCGTTTTCCAGTAGTTTCAGTATTTCCTCAAAAGGTTTTGCAGATGAGATGATCATGTTTCCCTCGAATACCTATATTCCACGTCCATTTGACGTTCAAGCGTTTCCTTTATCATCTTTGCAACCAGCGGGAGATTGCGTGCTTGCCCTTTAAGCTTCGTGACAAGCCGCTCTATTTGCAGTAGCGTACCAGTAACGATCACGTCCGTCTCTTTGGTTTCATGCGACACGGCATCACGCGCAAGGGCGGCATCTCCACCCCGTGCCAGTATCTCCTGTTTGATTATCAGTGCTTCTGTGGTTGTAAGATTATTGATTCGCAAGACCCGGTTGACGGTCTTGTTCTTCATAACATTGCATCCTGTTTCGGTCGTACCTATCGAACGCATGGCAAAAATAGAATCATGTGGGTGCGTTATGTCGAGTACTGTTACTTCGAAACGATCCTCTTTCACAATCGCTTGCCTGCTGCGTACCGCACTTGCTACCCGTACAACGTCCAGAGTCTGTGCAACATCATGTGTACGGATGATATGTGCTCCTTTGTGCACTACGATCGCTGTGGCTGCCAGGGTGCCAAAAAGCCGATCTTCCGCAGGTTTGCCAAGCACAGATCCAATGACGGATTTGCGTGATATGGCAGCAAGAAGCGGTTTTCCGAATATCTTCAGGCGCTCAAATTCGTCGATGGTCTCAAAGTCATACATAGACTCCTTTTCAGCCACCCACTTACCAATTGCAGGGTCAAGAATCAACTGGTCGGTATCAATTCCCTGTGCTTCAGCTTTTTTTATTATTAAGTCCAGTGAGTTCATGATGGCGTCCATGCCAATGGCGTCACCAGGCAATTTTTTCGATGACATCACAACAGCAGGGCAGCCGTGGTCTGCCACAACTTCCATCATCCTGGCATCCGCAGTGAATCCCGATACATCGTTTATAATATCGACATCCAGTTTAAGTGCCTCTTCTGCAATATCAGCAAACATGGTATCCACAGAAATAACGACATCCACGTTATCCTGCAATTCCTCAAGTGCAGGAAGCAAACTCTCGCGTTCCTCTTGCTTTGTAATAGGTTTTGCAAGCGGCCATGTGGATCGTGCACCCACATCGATGATGGTGGCACCCTCATGGACTATCCGGCGCGCCGTTTCGAGAATAAATCCCTGATCCACAACAGATGGCTTGTAGAAGGATTCACGGCTCAGGTTTATGGCACCCATTAACCGCACCGGATGCCTATCACCAATTTTCAAACCGCGTATATCAATGTCAACAACCATTGTTTAACCAATAATTATGGGTTTTTATTCATTATATACGAATCGATTTTTTTGATGAATATATTTGTAAAAATATGTTAGTCCGACTTTGTCGGACTCCTTGAACGGTAGTCCAAGGTCTCCAAGTTAATCCGATCGGGGGACGGATTTTTTTGAAAAGGTCTGTGAATACACGATTTAATACCCGTTCCGTGCAGACATCAAAGCATGCTGCATGAGAATGGATATCGTCATTGGACCCACACCACCGGGAACAGGTGTAATGAGTGACGCTTTTTTTATGACATTATCAAAATCAACATCACCGTAGACTTTTCCTTCCTCTTCGGTAATCCCTACATCAAAAATAACAGCGCCTTCTTTTACCATATCAGCTTTGATGAGATGCTTGACGCCGGTAGCAACGATCAGGATATCTGCATCCAGTGTGAATTTCTTGAGGTTATCGGTATAGACATGGCACACAGACACCGTTGCATTGCGGTTTAAGAGCATTGCAGCCATTGGTTTGCCGACCACGTTGCTGTGCCCCACAATAACTGCATGCTTGCCCTGAATAGGAACCTTGTATTCTTCAAGTGCACGGATGATCCCCTTCGGTGTACAGGAAACAAGTCCCTCGTTCCCGATCAAAAGCTCTCCCATATTACAGGGATGGAAACCGTCAGCGTCCTTGGAAGGGTCTATTGCCTGCATGACAGTCTGCTCGTTGATATGCTCGGGGAGTGGAAGCTGTACAAGGATACCGTGAATATCTTCTCTGTCGTTAAGTTTCCGGACCAGCTCGATCAATTCATCTTGAGTGGTAGATTTCGGAAGGTGCTGGTCTTCTGCAAAGATGCCTATTCGGTCACATGCCTTATGTTTTAACCTCACATACATCCTGGATGCAGGGTCTTCACCAATCAGTATGGTGGCAAGCCCCGGGGTTATGCTGTGATTGGTTCTTAGTTCCTCGACACCTTCTTTGACCTCTTCCTCAATCTGCATTGCAAGCTTTCTACCATCGATTATCTTTGAGCTGTAACTCTCATCAGACATTGTACTCCAACTCTCATATTTTATTTATAGATTGGGAAGCGGCTACAAAGTTGCTGGATATCTCCGCTTATACTGTTAAGTACAGTTTCATTATCCATGTTCTTGATAACTGTCTCCACGTGGGCTGCAATTTCACCCATCTCTTTTTCCTTCATGCCCCGTGTCGTTATAGCAGGTGTTCCAATGCGGATCCCACTTGTGATAAATGGTCCTCTGGTCTCAAATGGAACCGTGTTCTTATTGAGAATGATCCCTGCTTTTCCCATGGCAACCTCGGCATCTTTTCCGGTAATATCAAATTTGTTAAGGTTCAAAAGCATCAAATGGTTGTCAGTGCCGCCTGAGACAATATCAAATCCCAGTTCGTTAAGATTTGTAGCCAGAACCTTTGCATTCTTTACGGTTTGCTCCTGGTCTTTCTTGAACTGGAGACTCTGTGCTTCCTTGAAAGCAACAGCTTTTGCTGCGATTATGTGCATAAGTGGTCCGCCCTGTATGCCAGGGAAGATAGCCTTATTGATTCCCTTCGCATACTCCTCTTTGCACATGATCATGCCGCCTCTTGGACCCCGAAGCGTCTTGTGGGTTGTGGTGGTCACAAAATCCGCATAAGGAACCGGGCTCTGGTGCACACCTGCAGTAACAAGTCCTGCAATGTGAGCGATATCTGCCATAAGATATGCCCCGACTTCGTCTGCAATTTCCCTGAAACGCTTGAAATCGATCTCACGGGGGTATGCAGATGCACCTGCAACGATCATCTGTGGTTTGCTTTCTTTTGCAATTTCCATTAATGCATCATAATTAAGGGCTTCAGTCTCTCTGTCCACACCATAGGGAGCGATCTTATATAGCTGTCCGGCAAAGTTCACAGGACTGCCATGTGATAGGTGACCACCATGTGATAGATCCATTGACATGATAGTGTCGCCGAGTTTCAGTACTGAAAAATAGACCGCCATGTTGGCACCTGAACCAGAGTGTGGCTGGACATTCACGTGCTCTGCGTCAAATAGGGCTTTTGCTCTCTCAATGGCAAGGTTTTCGGCAATATCAACAAATTCGCATCCGCCATAGTAACGCTTTCCCGAATAACCTTCAGCATACTTGTTTGTCATTATCGAGCCTTGCGCTTCCATGACCGCACGGCTGGTATAGTTCTCTGATGCGATTAGATTCAATTTATAGTCCTGACGCCCTGCTTCCAGTTTCAGTGCATCGGCTATTTCCGGGTCAATTTCTGAAATATAAGACATTTTTGATCATCCGTCCGATATTTTAACATGTTAATGATTGTTATCCCTGCTTTTTGTAAGCAACTCTACTTTGAGCGTCTTACAATTCGTCCTTCCACTTTAAGTTTACCCTCAACGAACATCTTCACAGCTTCGGGAAAAATTGTATGTTCCTGCTCTAGAATACGATCAGAGAGCGTATCTTCAGTATCGTCATCGAGTACCGGGACACATTTTTGTAATATAATAGGACCGGTGTCTACATCCTCGTCCACGAAATGTACAGTACATCCAGCCACCTTCACACCGTAATCCAATGCCTGCTTCTGTGCATGCAGTCCCCTGAAGGATGGCAGAAGCGCAGGATGGATATTTAGGATTCTGTTCCTGTACGTTCCTATAAGGTCATTTCCAACAATTCGCATATAACCGGCAAGCAGCACCAGATCAATGTCATACCCCCGCAGGGTTCTTATGATATCCTGCTCGTATTCGCGTTTGCCTGCAAACGGTGATGGATCGATAAAGGCGGTATCAATCCCATGTTTTTTTGCTCGCACAAGGGCATAGGCGTCAGCCACATCGCTAATTACTATTTTAATCTTTGCGTTTTTGATATAGCCGCTTTTCACGTTGTCGATAATGGATTGAAGATTTGAACCACGCCCCGAGACTAAAACTGCAATGTTGGTAATCATTGCACAGTTTTAACGAGATTAGTCTATATTAGAGTTTTGGGATTCTTCTGGCTCTTATTATTTTAACGCAACCTATAAATATTATTTATACCTTCCATGTTAAGGTGAGTCTGTGGCGGGAAACGCATCAAAATTTGTCAGTATTCTAATTTTATTTTCCATTCTGGTTGTGTCTGTGGTGGCAGGCGGATGCCTAAGAAGTTTTGAGGAAGAGAGTCAGCTACGGATTACGAACATAGATATATCGGCAGAAAATATCCAGAGCTCTTTTGTGGATGTCCGCATCAGGACATACATAGAAAATTACTACGGTGAATCGAGCAAGAGCACATCCATTCTACTCAAGGCATACAGCACGGAAACAGGTCTGCTTGAAATACAGAAAACGGACCAGATCGGTGTTATTGGGGACGGTGAGACTGCGAGCATCACACAATCCCTGCGACTCCCAAAGACAGGTGGATACAGAATCGTTACAGCGATATTTGAGGGAAATACGAGTAAAAGTACTGGAGAAATAGTGATTTATAATTTAGGGGACCTGAAACCCGATGTCCAGGATATCGGGATTGGTTTTTCGGAAATCGATTTCATTGTGAGGGAAGTTGACAACGGCAGGATTGTTATCCAGAATGACATCTATTTGACAAATGAAGGGATCGGGGTAAGCGGTGACTATGACATGCTCATAAAGGCAAGGGAGATGGATGCGCGTCTGGTCGTAGATAAAATATGGACACATACCGGAGAAATCGAACCTGAAACCACAATTATAAAAAGCGTCAACCTGACCGTTCCTGACCAGTACAACTACGCAGTTGAGGTGATCATCTGGGACAATGATACCATTGTCAAACGTGGCGAAGATTATGTGCAGCTAAACCCGTCTGTGGAAATTCAAAAAGGCACGACCATGGAGACCAGACACATCGAGACCAGTGAATTTGTAAGGGAAGAAAGTATGCCAGCAGCTTATAGTCCGGATGTAGCGATGGAAGAACCCGGATTTGGGATTATGCTGGCGATAGCATCGATACTGCTGGTAACAATTTTAAGGAGGAAGGTGAAATGAACGATACACCTGGAACAAAACTTACAATGGAGGGACATTTCAAACAAGGATTATTCATCATCGGTATGCTGTTACTCTTTGTAGCTACCTTCCAGTTTTATTTTTCAATGCAGGGTATTATCCATACATGGTTTGAGTACCAATATGTTCCGATATTCAAAGCAGCATACAATCTGCTGATAATGATACTATGTCTGTATTTTATTAGGCTTTATCTTGTGAAACGATAAGTCCGAGAAAAAGAGGTCTCTGGTCCAAAAAACATCAAGCACCGGGTTTTTTCCTTCGTTCATTTATCAGTGTTAGCAGTTCATTGGGGTCGGACAGGGAAGTGAGTTCGCTTCTTTCAATAAGCACTGTGCTCTCCACC
>CAZQWP010000090.1:0-6436 GCA_964597005.1 uncultured Methanosarcinales archaeon
TTTTTTTAAGAAAATGTTGTCAAATTAGAAAAGGAGTTTTAGGAGCTAATTTGATAGCCTCTCTACACAAAGCCTGCCTGATAGCAACCATTAAATATTACAGTTTTTAATATTAAAGGGGATAAACATGCCAATAATAGAACTAACAGTTATTCTGGTTGCAATAATCGCAGCAATACTGCTGTACAAAATTTTAAAGACTGTCAAACATATGTTAATAAACACGGTTGTTGGTCTTGTAATGCTGGTTGTTGCAAACGTTGTGTTTGGTCTTGGAATTGCCTATAGCTGGATCGTTATCTTAACATGTGCAATTGCAGGTTCCATCGGAGCGCTTCTTATTATCCTGCTTCATTACCTTGGACTGGCGTTCTGATCCTTAAGACGCGCCACAGCATGTATCTTGTGACGAGTGTACAATTTACCCCGGAATGTTTTTTCGTTTTTTATGTCCTTGATTGACATAATTTCAAAACCATCCAGAAGCGATCTCATCTCTTCTAAGGTAAAATAATGGTAGATTATACCATTCCTGCGCAAAAAAGTATGAGGTTCGACCTCCTCTCCGCCATACCTCATATCTTCCACTCCTAGCACCTCAGCAAACAGTAAACCACCTGGCACCAGCACCCTCCTGAACTCATCCAGTGCAGCGCTCCTCTCATCCTCAAAAAGGTGCTGCATAACACCAAAACACACAACCGCATCGAAGGACTTTTTAGCAAACGGCAGGTGATGTATGGCAGAAACTGCATACTCAGAAGAGCGGTTGCTTTTTTCAAGATACGACTTCGATATTTTTATCGCTGTGGCTGAGACATCGACCCCGACTGTACGGTATATCCGTGACAATGGCAGAAGATAACGCCCGTTCCCGCATCCTGCATCCAGCACGCGACTTGTTGGGGTCAAGTGGGTCCGTACCACATCGATCGACCTCGGTCCTCCCCATATCAAATGACTGTATTCCTGCTCCCATGCCAAGAAATGAGACTTTGGTGTTGATGCCGAGTCCATACTTCCTATGGTCTATAGCTCGAAGCGCTCCTGAAGCGCTCCACAAGGAAGTCCTTCTCAAGAGACGACAGGAACCAGCCCGCTTTGGGTCCTGACTGCTGTCCGAGCAATGCAATGTAAATTGCCTTGAACATGTCTTTTGGATTAACGCTCAGTCCTGCCGGCTCAATTCCAAGGAACTGCAGCATCTTTGCATTTATTGGAGAACCTTCCTGTGCTGTAGTGTAAACAAGATTATGATAATCCTCACCTCTCAACTCGCTGCTGTCGTCCATGACCTCTGCAAACGCACTAAGGAACGCTTTCTGTACTTCCGAAAGCATTGCAGTCTGGACAGGAAGAGTTTCCTTTACACTGAACTTTGCAAAGGGCGGGGCATACATCTCAAGCCAGTTTCCCACATTATCTGCAAGTTCCTTTATACATTTCTCATTCCCGGTATCGTATCCTGCCCGCCCCACAATCTTCATTATCTGGCCAAAGTCACCATTTGCAACCTGGTAGATAGTAACCATGTGTTTGAAGGGAATGTCCGTGTGGCAGATACCGCTTGCATGGGATAACCCAAGGACACGCTCATCGTATCCTGTTGCATTTGTAGTGGATTTCAACCTTTCGTAATCGTCAACCAGTGTTAGAAGCGGAAGAGCAGGGTCGAACTGGATGTGCTTTTCAGGCTTGGTCCTGATGATAAGATACCTCAATATCTCGGGAGGTACCACTTTCAACATATCCGAGATTGAGACCACAACACCTGTGGAAGACGACATCGCACCTTTCTTCCCGAGCATGATCCATTCGTACACGATGGGATGTGGCGGCTCGTGCCCATATATCTCCTTTGATATTCGCATGCCTGTGTCGTATGAACCTCCCTTTGATGCATGGTCCTTGCCAAAGGGTTCGACAGTCACGCCAAGGATCTTCCACCGGGAAGGCCAATCCACGCGCCAGGTGAGTTTGCCACCACCTTTCATTGATACGGTACCCGAATGTCCGCAGTCGCAGGTATAATCCACGGTCTCTGCATCAGCATCAAACCCTGTTACTTTTGTGGTGGTAACTCTTCCACAGCTGCTGCATACCGGGTTGAATGGGCTCCAGTCGGGAGCTGTCGTCTTGCCGGTCAGTTTTTCGATTATCCTTGCGATCTCGTCCCGTTTGATGAGCGCGGTCTTTATCGCCTCTGCGTATGCGCCCTTCTTGTAGAGTTCGTCGACCCTGTATACCTTCGGACGAATCCCAAGAAGCTCCAGCGCCTCAAAGAATGGTTTCAGGAAATGTTCGGCATAGTTTTTGCACTCTCCGCATGGGCATGGTGTCTCTGACAACGGTTTTCCAACATGCTCTGCGTAACTTTCCGGAAGGAACGGATAGACCTTCCGGAGAGGGTCGAAGTTATCTGCTATGTAGATTAATTCTGCGTCCGCACCCCTGTCAAGCAATGCCCGGTAAGCAGCGTCTGCAGTCACAACTTCTCGCATGTTACCGATATGGATATGTCCAGACGGTGTAATGCCACTTGCAACGATGTGATGTTTACCAAGCTTCAGTGCATCTTCTGCTACAGTGTCTGCCCAATGAGTGATTTCTGCCATTTTATTTCACCAAATATAAATTGTAGTTCGCTCCGGGAACTTAAAACACTGGTATATATTTAAGCTTTGTTTGTGACGCTGCCTACCATACTCCGCATACAATAGCCGACCTTTTACCTGCGGTAATCCGTCTTTCCCAGCAACCGCTCAAGGGCTGTCGCATCCATGAAAACCTCCTCACGTACACCCTTTCGATTGATATAAAGACCGATCAGTACTACAAGCATGCCTAGATTTGAATTTACTCCAACCACCACAATACCGATCAGTACCACGGTTGAGGCTACAATTCCCTTCAAGGCTCCCTTTCTGTATGAAACATACCCTGTACGCCTAAAGATACGAATATCACGCAGGGTCAAAAACAGGACCACTACGTATGCAGCTATGGTTATTTGCAGATACATGTTTTTTCCATATTTGTGTGATTACGCTATCTGATCTAATATTATTGAACGAACCTATTTCAAAGCTCTCTTTCATCTTTTTGCAGCAGATCATGAGAAATACATGCCCAAATGAGAAATACATATACAGTACCTGCCCGCCAAAAAATAAAAGAAAAACTCATCTATACTCAGGGTTGGGATAATCAAACCTGCATCCAGCATCCCATTTGCTACGCTGGTTGCCGTGGGCAGGAATCCCGCCTCTATCTCTGATCATCCTCGCCAGATGCATAAGATTCCAGGTCATGAACGTTGTGTTCCTATTTGTGAAATCGTTTTCTGGTCCACCGGAACCAGGGTCAAGATACGAAGGTCCGGGACCCACTTCACCGATCCATCCGGCATCGGCTTGCGGAGGGATCACAAATCCCAGGTGTTGTAAAGCATATAGGACTCCCATTGCGCAATGTTTCACTCCATCTTCATTGCCTGTGACCAGACAACCACCAACCCTATTGTAATATGCATACTGTCCCGCTTCATTTAGTTCCCCTGATTGGGCGTACAACCTTTCAATGACCTTTTGGCATGCTGAAGATTTTTCTCCCAACCATATAGGAGTACAGAGTACAAGAATATCGGCTTCCATCACTTTCTCAAATAGAATTGGCCAGTCGTCCTTTTCCCAGCCATGTTCTTTCATATCACCCCACACCCCGTAAGCAATATCAAGATCAACCGGCCTAAGAAGTTCTACAGAGATACCGTTCTTTTCCATTATAGCTCTTGATATCCTAATCAGACCCTCCGTATGAGACAGCTCAGGTGACCTTTTTAAAGTACAGTTCAGGAACACAGCCTTCAAATCTGAAAAATCCCACTTGCTACTTTTACACATATCTATTTGTTTTTGATTGAGAACTTCGTTCATCATGTTTACTCCCAAAATATAACATATTATTTTAAACCAAGCCACCTTTTATATTTTTGGTTTTTGAGGGCTGTCAACAAATACATATATTGTCAAGTCTAATCTAAGTTTTAAGGGAAACCGTGGGCTAACAATCCAGATCTTTACATGCAATGACATTCGCATGCAACATTTGGGAAGAGCAAGAAAGCTCAGGTTGACGTTCTGGGAATAAAACAAAGGTAATAAATATTAAGGGGTTAGAGTATATGCCACTAGAGATAGACAGGGACAAATGTGATGGGATCGGAGCATGCGTTGAGATATGCCCGATGGATGTACTGGAACTGGAAGAAGACAAATCCGGAAACATAAAAGCCATTGTTGCACGTCCAGATGACTGTACCGAATGTGGGGCATGTGTTGAGGAATGCCCGAAGGGGGCAATAACACTTCCATAAATGATATCGGAAAATTCCAATAACTATACCGTATCTAATGGAATGATGATAGGATAAGGAAGGGAAAAGATGAGGGGTCTCTTCCGGTCTTTGTAGGGGAAACAACGGTTGAAACTGAGAGTTCATGAAAGAGATGAATAAAGGGGGAAATGGTTGTGAAATTCGATGAAGCTGTCATAGAGATCATACACCAGACCTATGATGTCAAAAGTTTCAAGTTTAAGAGACCGGTAGATTTTGATTATAAAGCAGGACAGTACATGTTCATTGCTCTCAATGTCCTGGGCAAAAAGATGCGCAAACCTTTTACCATCTCAAGCAGCCCGACTGAAAAGGACCATATAGGATTTACAAAAAAGCTCACAGAACATGATTTTTCCAATGCGCTTGATGCCCTGGTCGTCGGTGATGTAGTGGGTATTGAAGGTCCGTATGGGCAGATGACCTTTGAAGGGGAATACGACAAAATAGCACTTCTAAGCGGAGGTATCGGAATTACTCCAATGATAAGTATCTGCAGATACTGCACTGACATGGAACTCGAAACCAGAATAACTCTCGTGAGCAGTAATAAGACCGAGAAAGACATTGCTTTTAAGGACGAACTTGAACAGATGCAGCTAAAGAACAAAAACCTTACAGTTGTGCACACACTGACACGGGCAGGAGATGAGTGGAAAGGTTGCCGGGAGCGTATCTGCGAGAACCTGATAGCAAGAGAGATACCGGATTACAGGGAACGCGTGTTTTATATTTGTGGTCCTCCAAATCTGATGGATTTCATGGTACCACTGATTAGTGAACTTGGAATACCTGAGGAACGTGTTAAAAAAGAATATTTTACAGAATATCAGGATTGATGAGCTAATAGATTTTTTGTAATAGATCATAGGTATAGGAGAATGAAAATATGGCAAGTTTGAAAGAAACAAAAACCGAAAAGAACCTATTAACCGCATTTTCAGGTGAATCCCAGGCCCGAAACCGCTACACATATTTTGCATCAAAAGCGAAAAAGGAAGGATATGAACAGATAGCTGGTATATTCCTGGAGACCGCGGATAATGAGAAAGAGCACGCTAAGAAGATTTTTAAGTTCCTCGAGGGTGGCGAGGTGGAGATCACGGCATCTTTCCCTGCTGGCGTAATAGGTAATACCAGATCGAATCTTGAAGCTGCAGCCGCAGGTGAGAACTACGAACATACAAAGATGTATCCTGAGTTTGCAGACGTTGCTGAAAAAGAAGGATTCTCAGAAATTGCAGATGTCCTCAGGAATATAGCAATCGCTGAGAAGGGACATGAAGAGCGATACCTTGCACTCATTGAGAACATCGACAAGAACATAGTATTCAAGCGCGACAGTGTCATGAAGTGGAAATGCCGAAACTGCGGGTATATTCATTACGATGAAGAGGCACCTGAGGAATGTCCAGCATGTGCGCACGAGAGGGCGTACTTTGAACTGTGGGGCAAGAATTACTAATTAGCTAAAGCTAAAAATGATCAGAGGAGGACATACATTGAAACGCATAGCATGGGGAATTACAGGTTCTGGAGACTTGATACGTGAGACGTATAATATCATGGTGGATATCAAGGAGAAAACCGATATTGAGTTCATGGTCTTTATGTCAAAAGAAGGTGAAACCGTGATGAAATGGTACCGGATGTGGGACCACATCCAGCGGGATTTCCCAAACTTCAAGGTAGATGCAGGTCCCAATTCACCCTTTATTGCCGGACCGCTCCAGGTGGGGCACTATGACATACTTTTAATTGCGCCGGCAACAGCGAACACCGTTGCAAAGATGGTACATGGCATCGCTGATACACTGGTAACCAATGCCGTTGCCCAGACCGCAAAAGGTAGTACACCCATCTATATCCTGCCTGTGGACCAGGCTCGCGGGACGGTCAAAACTTTTTCGCCTATGGGAAAAAAGATGATACTCAAGATGCGAGAGATCGATGTATCGAATTCTGAAAGGCTGGCACAGATGGAGAACATCACGGTCATGGAAAGACCGGAGGACATCTATGACATCATTGGGGTAAAGC
>CAZQWP010000091.1:0-6417 GCA_964597005.1 uncultured Methanosarcinales archaeon
ATAAAGATTTTTCCAAAAAAAATCATTCTTTCTATCAGAACTAATATATATAGTAAGACCAATAACGAAGATTGGTGAATTATGTTATTAATTGGAGAAGCATTAATCGGCGAGGAACCAGAACTCGCACACGTTGATCTTATGATCGGGGACAAGGATGGTCCTGTAGGGCAGGCATTTGCATCCGGAATGACACAGCTTTCAGCAGGTCACACACCCCTGTTGTCGGTCATCCGTCCGAACTTACCGACAAAACCATCCACATTGATCGTTCCCAAAGTCACGGTAAAGAATATGGATCAGGCAGCCCAGATATTCGGTCCGGCACAGGCAGCCGTTGCCAAGGCTGTTGCTGATGCAGTGGAAGAAGGTATTATTCCAAAGGAACAGGCTGAGGACCTTGTTGTTGTAGTAAGTGTCTTTATCCACCCGCAAGCATCCAGTTACAACCGGATATACCGCTATAACTATGGAGCTACCAAGCTGGCATTGAAGCGGGCACTTGCAGGTTTCCCGGATATTGATAAGGTGCTGGATGAAAAGGACAGGGCAGCCCATGCGGTCATGGGATTCAAGGTTTCACGGCTATGGGATGCACCATATCTACAGGTCGCATTGGATAACCCTAACATTGGTGCTATACTCAATGTGGTCGCCCAGCTTCCAAAGAGCGATCACTTGATATTGGAAGCCGGCACACCGCTTATCAAGCGCTATGGAATGGATGTTATATCTAAACTCCGTGAAGTCAAGCCTGATGCATTCATTGTTGCAGACTTAAAGACATTGGACACCGGAAACCTCGAGTCTCGGATGGTAGCTGATGCCACAGCAGATGCAATCGTAGTTTCGGCACTTGCACCGATCTCAACACTGAACAAAGTGATCGAGGAAGCCCATAAGACAGGTATCTATGCCGTCATGGACACCTTGAACCAGCCGGATCCGGTGAGTGTGCTCAAACAACTGGACGAGTTTCCTGATGTCGTTGAACTGCACCGCGCAATCGATGTAGAGGAGACCGAGCACGCCTGGGGAAGCATTGGAGACATCAAGAAACTATCTCCAAAGATACTAGTGGCTGTTGCCGGCGGTATCCGTGCTGATACCATTTCGGACGCCTTGAAAGCTGGTGCAGATATCCTTGTGGTTGGAAGAGCAATTACCAATGCAAAGGATGTGAGGCAGGTAGCTGAGCAGTTCATCGAAGGTTTGAACAAGCCAGAGATCGACCAGTTCAGG
This sequence comes from uncultured Methanosarcinales archaeon, assembly GCA_964597005.1. Classification (GTDB taxonomy): domain Archaea; phylum Halobacteriota; class Methanosarcinia; order Methanosarcinales; family Methanosarcinaceae; genus JAFGQV01. Next base: position 1,243 of record CAZQWP010000091.1, read on the forward strand.
ATCATGACCGATTTCTGATCACGTGTGACCTCGTCACACGTTTTTCTTTTATTTTTGGAGGGGTTTAGTTGGGTTCAACGTTAATTGTCCTTAATTTTAAGACGTATCTTGAAGGTACAGGCAAAGGCGCTGTAAAAATTGCACAGGCATGCAAAGAGGTTGCAGAACGATCAGGTATAGAGATCGCTGTTGCACCGCAGTTCTGCGATATATTCCGTGTGGCATCGAAGGTGGACATACCCGTATTTTCACAGCATCTGGATGGTGTTGGCGCCGGAAGTTTTACAGGGCATGCATTTGCCCGTTGCATCAAGGATGCCGGAGCATCCGGCACATTGATCAATCACTCTGAGCGGCGTTTAAGGCTTGCAGATATCGATGCGTCTATAACAGCGGCAAAAGAAGTTGGGCTTACAACGATCGTATGCACGAACAATGTGGCAACCACCGCAGCGGCTGCTTCCCTTGCACCGGATTATGTTGCAGTGGAACCTCCCGAGCTCATAGGTAGTGGGATTCCTGTCTCACAGGCAGATCCCGACGTGGTCAGGGGTTCGGTAGATGCGGTTTTCAAGGTCAATCCCGATGTCAAGGTTCTCTGCGGTGCGGGAATTTCCAAGGGTGAAGACCTGAAAGCGGCTCTTAGACTTGGTTCTGTGGGAGTCTTGCTTGCTTCGGGTATTGTAAAAGCAGCTGACCCGAAAGCAGCGCTTGAAGAACTTGTGAGTAAGGTCTGAAAGCGGTTATTTCAGTTATATAATTTAGTTATTTTTCGACTTTGTAGAAATCCTCTACATTATTATAAACCACAGATGAACGCAAATAAACGCTGATGTGAATATTCGCCATCTGTGTTTATCTGCGGCTATGGTTTAAAATTCATTGAGAAATAGGATTTCTACAGAGCCTATTTTTCACTGTGTACTGAGCGGAGCCAATCTTCCGAAATGCTTCTCGAACCTGCTTTCCATCTTCTTCCATGTAGGCAGGTCGGTCTGGCAACCTATGGTCTGAACGGCAAAAGATGCAACTGTGGCACCAATTCTCCCGCATGTCCCGAGCGGATATCCGCGGGTGTATGCAAGTAAAAACCCTGCACGGTATGCGTCTCCTGCACCGGTGGGGTCAAGGGCCATAACAGGCACCACTGGAATGAAGTATTCTTCCGTTCCAGTATAAATCTTGCTACCTTCCGAATCATAAGTCACCACGATGACATCGATTATATTCTTGATATCTGAAAAAGACCTGCCAGTCATTTCGCAAACCCTTTTGATCTCATGCCTGTTAGTGAAAAGTATATCTGTATGTTCAAGGATGCTTTCAAGGTGTTCCTTCGAGTATGTCACAAGGTCCTGACCGGGATCAAAGGATACGAACCTTGCTTTCTTTGCGATCTTTGAGTTAAAAGTTGCGTCTGCGGTTGCAAGATGCACAAAGTCAACAGTTGGTGGTTCAAGTTTCTTGAGATTTACGGATGCCCCCCAGTAGAAATAGGATGACTGGTTGTGTTCTTTATCAGTAAAAACAAAGGCTTTTGCCGTTTTCTCGGTGTCCATCCAGTATAGAAAAGATAGGTCTACACCTGTTGATTCCATATGATCCTCGTATCCGGAACTCTTAAAATCCGCACCTACAGGTGAGATCAGCTGGGATTTCCCGCCGAGTATTGCAATGGCAACAGCAATATTTGCAGCACCACCGCCATAGAATTCCCTGTAATCGATGATGGGGGATGATTCATTTGGTCCGGCAATATTCTTAACATCAAACAGGTAATCAAGGGCTGTATGACCTACAATGGATATCGTCTCACACATTCCACCGCTTCCGAATGCATTTTGTATTTTAAAATTCACTCGAATTCTTTCACTTCAACGACATTCAGGGGTACGTCTCGAAGTGCCTGACCGATCACAGATTTTGCAATCCTTGCTGCATGTTCCTCGGTTTCGGCATCGAATACCTTCATTTCAAGGACAAGTCCCACGATTGCGGTATTGGCTGTAAGGAATACGCTGCTAAATGGCTCATCGCATACCGAACAGTATGTTGTACCCACATCTACTTCCACAAAATCAAGTTTTGGATTTAATCGTTTTCCGGCTTCTGCGATCGCGACACTGATTGCATCGTCTGTTGACTTTACGTCTCGAACCAACCAGGCTGCTTCAAGTGTAACATGATAATTTGTCATATTTTCTTCACTCCTGTTTATACATACATTTTCTTCTGCAATATGTTTTTTTAAATAATTTAATTCATAATAAAATTGATTCCTTTTTCAGTCAGATCGTGAATAACGTCTCATCATCGACATTAAATATACCGAGCTTTGCACCTGCATCCAGCCAGGCATGACCGTAACTGAAACACACAAGGGCATTTACAGGATCGTCCATCCTGATAAAGTGAACCCCATCATTGTAATAGGATCCTGCCATGGTTCGGAAATCTTCGGCAACTTTGTACATGTGGGATCCCTTAATAGGGGCGACCTCAGCCTTTTCAAGTCCTTCCTTCAGTAACCGCTCATATCTCTTAACCTTTTCATCTAGATCTGCTACCAAATTTTGACACATCTCCCTAACGTTTTATTTTCTAGCATTCACTTAGTGCCAAATAATTTATTGAACAAACCACTTTCTTTACTTTTGGGTAGGCGGCTTGGCTCTCTCCGTGGAGGAGGCCCCTGGGAAACCTTTGCTGATGGTGGTGGCGCGGATGAGGACTGTTTAGATGCCCTTGGTTTTGATTTCGCACCCTTTAGAACATTAACCGATTCGCCGCCGTGCCTTGATTTTCTTACTCGCACATCAATAAGAATGGGTCTTTCTATGTCATTGCTCACCAGCATTGCTGTACCCGGTGGCAATCGTATCAACTCGTCCTCAACATAGGAATTCACACCTTCAAGTCCTTTGCTTATGGATTTCAGGTCATTCGGATTGGTCACTTTCATGATGATCTGCGTACCACACTGGGAAAGCACGTTCTTGTCTATACGTGCCGGACGTTGGGATATGACCATCAGCCCAAGACCGAACTTCCGTCCCTCTGATGCAATGGTACGGAGTATCTCAGAACTTGCGGTCTTGCTAAATCCCCGTTCAGGTGCAAAATTGTGTGCTTCTTCAACCACCAGCATGCCCGGTGGTATGCGTTTCATCTTGCGAGCCTCGAATAGTGCACTGCACAATCGTGCTACGATCATATTTTGCATATCCGGTGTTACACCCTTGAAATCTATCACAGATGCCCTGTCTTTCTGTACCAGTTCTTCGATTGAAGTAGGATTGGTAGACAGAATATCGGTCTCGCGGATATCCTCAAGCAGGCTAATGACATTCCATCTTGCCTTGCTTTCGTCGTTTTTGACCTCAAAGATGATGTCGTCAAGTGTATAGGTTTCCATCTCCGCCTTGAGTTTCTGTATCGCTTCGTAGAGTATCCCCATATGTGTACTTGTATAATTATCCGGGAATATCGCTGTGAGTTCCTTGACGGTCAGGTTTACCCCATTTAACCTGAACACCTCGTCAGCTGCCGGATTTAGTGCCTTGTTTGCAGGAGTGTAAACGGTCACCTGTGAGTCATATCCTTTTGGGGATATGTTGTATTTCTTGAAATCTCCTGACTTTGGAGATGCTGCATCCTTAAATGAAGCATATTCACTGTGAGGATCAATAATCAGAAGAGGTACTTTCCTATCAAGAAGCTCTTCAAGGAGCACACCTGCAGTATATGATTTGCCGCTACCGGTCTTTGCCAGGATGCTGCAGTGTTTCTGTACGAGGCTGTTGACGCTCAATTGTATGGGTATTTCTGTACCATCAAGCAACCCTATGTACATTTCATTACCGGACAGACCCAGCACAGAACTTATAAGATCGTTGTCTGCCTTGTATATGGGGTCACCCGGGCTGAACGGTATCTTTGGTGATTGCAGCAGTCCAGAACTGTCACGTGTACCAATTACTGTTGCCTCTGCTATGATCTTTTCCTCACTCTTGTCTTCATTTTTATCCCCAAGCTGACCGTTTTTTGCCTTTTTGAGGGAATATGTATCACTTGAGCGGGTGATAGAAAGCACTTGTGCAAGCACCCACCCATCGGTCTCGTGCCATGCTTTTACATAACCGCCCCTGAGGACGGCTGTGCTCTCCGAAATCAGGAACTTAAAATCAAGAGTGCCCGTCTCTCCAAAAATAATGCCTACTGAATCACGTACCATTTTTATTCTAACACTAATATAGGTCTTTCAGGTTTATATCAATTATTGTTTTAGCAACTTCAAATTTTAGCTGCTTCCGGTATCTCCTGCGGAGCATCTGCGAGTTTTACCAAGGCTTCTGCCTCTACAACATGCAATGGTGCCGGAATTATCAGAATGTGGAGCGGTGAACCGAAATCAAAGTCAACTAGATTCTGTGCATAACCTGCTTTTACCACTGGTGCATCCGAGCCAGCCCGAGCAATGCCAACAGCGATCCTGTTTTTCATGACATCTTCTGTGCGTTTTTCCTCTACCTCAAGCAGGAGTTCGAGCGCTCTGTTGATGGTCATGAAACCTTTTTCTTTGTCGATGTCCAGAAAGACCAGTGTATGCAACCCGTTCTCTGAATTCATCTTTATGGTATCATAGGGTGTTTCCGAAACGATGGTCTTTCCACGGCTGGTGTAGGGATGTGGCACAGTGACTGCCTTACCAAAGCGGTAGTTCTGGAGACCGGATAGACCGCATGCCGCAGACGCAATGGATGAGCCGTGGATTAGGGTGGTCTGTATTCCCATGTCAATAGCACGAAGCCGAAGGTCCACATGGGTGGTGGACACCATGGTGTCGCCGCCTGTTAAGAATACGATGCTTTGTTTCTTTGCATCATTGAGCCAGTCAGAATGCTGTTCAACATCCTCTCTTGATAGAACGTGCATTTTCTTACAGTAAAGCCTTTCCATTTTTCCGATATCAGCCCCCATTAACTGGGATGTATAGAATTCCACATATATCTTATCAGAATTCAGGATGGCTCCTAGTCCCTTCAACGAGATATCCTTTTCGTCAAAAAGTCCCAGTCCTATGAACGTAAGCATAGCTTTGAGGATGTGTATACTAGGTTTTAAGTCTTTTGAATATGTCGATAATAACAAATGTCAGGCAATTGATTTAGGAAT
>CAZQWP010000092.1:0-6364 GCA_964597005.1 uncultured Methanosarcinales archaeon
TGCCAATTGGACAGGCTATCGGGAATATCTCGATAATTTACAAACAGGGCTACAATTTGTAGTTATTTGTAAGAATCTCCATGCGTAAGCGTGGAGTAGTTCAACATCTCACTCCTCACCCAGTTTCTCCATATCTTCCATAGTATTGATGTTCACAAACATCCTTAGCTCCGGGTCGATGCTCCTGATCTTTTCCATATCAACATACATCACGTCCTTTAGCTTAAAGACCGGTGCAAGTATGAACCTGTCACCGTTTTTGACCGCTTTCTCTATCTCCTTGACCATGGGTGCTGTACGATAGACAGCGCAGAGTGGTTCCATTCTGCCGTCCTCCCACTTCGGCACTGCCGAATTGTGATCGCGTGCACATTCAAAAAGAAGCTGGATCACCCTTGCATCCTGATAGGGCATATCGCAGGCAGTAACAAAAACATATTCTCCTTTTGCAGCTTTGAATCCTTCCAGCATACCTGCAAGAGGCCCGACATCGGAATAACGGTCCACCACCATAGTCAGGTTGCCCACATGATCTTTAAGGATTTGTTTTTGTTCATCGTCCCTGATAGAAATTATAATCTCATCAGACAAGCCTTCAAGGACATCTATGGTGTGTTCAATGACCGTCTTGCCCCTGAATGGTATCAGTGCCTTTTCCTTATTCTCAAGACGCCTGGCGCGCCCGCCTGCTAGTATCAACGAAGAGCGTATCATTGTAAGACCTTGTGTTATCTTATACTAACTGAACATATCTTAATGTTATCATTTGATAGGTATTGCTATTTCATGATTGATGGATATTACCGTTCCATGGAGTGAACCAGATACACTGATTTCCTAGCAAAATACTTAACACCAAATAATCCATAAAGAAAATGCATGAAGTTGAATCCGGAATCCGATACAATTGAAATGCTGGCAAAGGAGATCCTTGTCGCTGCAAGGACCGCTCCAAAAGCAAAGGGTGTAGATGACATCGTCACAGGACTGCTGGAAAGTTCCGAAATAGAGACGCTTGCAACAACCATGGAGTCACTGGCTGAGAAAAAAGGTGAAAAGTTCGGTTTCTTCAAAAGAGATGCAAAGAACGTAAGAGATTCAGATGCTGTCATCCTGATCGGTCTGAAATCCTCGAGCACCACGAACCTGAATTGTTCAGCCTGCGGTTTCACGACCTGTGCTGAAATGCTGGATCAATCTATTGTGGAATCTGATTTCAAAGGACCTAGCTGTGCCTTTAAACTCATGGACTTTGGAATAGCACTGGGGTCGGCGGCAGCTAAAGCAAAGGATTTGTGCATCGATAACAGGCTAATGTACACCGCCGGCGCAGCAGCAAAGGCTGCAAAAATGATCGATGCGGACGTGGTGATCGGGATGCCGCTGAGTATCAAAGGCAAGAACATCTTCTTTGACAGAAGATAGAGCAACTTTTAGGTGCTGGTTTTGTTTCTCAAGCCAGTCCTCGTCTGCGTTCGCTTTTGTATTCATCAACAAGTAGCTTAAGCTGTTTCTGTTTTTCTGCTATGCGCATCTCTTCGGCAGCTTTTTTCCAATCCTGGATCGCAGAACCAAGTACTTCAGGATCAACAACTGCAAAATCATCTGCACGCTGAATGGGTACGTTCGTCAGCAAAGGCACCTCTTTTTTTAAAAAACAATCATAAGCAGCATGGGACAGTTCATCCTTCACAATTGCAGCACGTATGCCGGAGTCAATTAGCAAGGATGCAGTTACAGTACCTCCACCGCTTGCATCTTCCAGATATACGATGTCACCATTCTTGATACCATAAAGTTCGTTTGTTTGTTCGATGGCTTCCTTTGTGAATGAGGAAATGATCTTAACAGGGATGCCTTCTCCCCGAATCTCCATTTTTCGTATTTTTTTAAGTTTTTTAATGTGGTTACGTGCATGCTTAAGGCTTTTACTTTTGTTCTTGAGTTCAGTTTCAACCCTTGCAATATTCCTATCCCTTATCTGTATCTCTTTGTCTTTCCGAATCACTCTGTAGGTATCCGCCCTCATCTTTTTGATCAGTGACTCCAGTTTTTCAATCTTTTTGTCTCTGGATCTAGTATTATCCTTTAGTTCATTGATGTATTCCTGCAACTCTTTTATCTGGGCACTTTGACGTTTGATGGTTTCCCTCATTCCCTCTAGATGTTTATGCAGGTTTGTATCTGTTGTTTTCTCTAACAGGTCCGAAGGTTTTGTTGATATTTTTGATTTGTCTACTGCCTTCTCGATCGCATCCTCAATAGGGTCTCCCCCGATGACATACATCTTTATCCGGTCAACATCTACATTTCTGGGTGCCCTCTTCTCAATGCGCGAAAAGATGTTTTTGTAACTCTTGAAGGTGTACAGTGCAGCTGCAAGTGCATCACGTTCATGGTCATTGGCATATCCAAATGGACGTGCAAGTGATATTTTTTCCTCGGAAAGCATCTGTGCACCCGGTGTACCGATCACAGCATTGAAACTGCGGCGTATCTTTTCTACTGCTGCCGGAGTTGGGGTCACGTCCGTTGCTACTACCACAGGCTTTCCGTATTCAGCAATTGTTTTGACGACATCATCATGCGACATCCCGCGAAAACTCTTTGAAAAAAGCAGATCTCCTTTAAGTGACAGGATTGCAATGCCCACAGTGGTTCCAGGGTCGATACCCGCAATTGTGAATTTCCGCTTTGTTTTTTTAAGAGGTATATATTTTATCTTCTCGCGTTCAACACTTTTCAAAGTTACCTGTGTGTCAGCACTCACAGAATGGTAGATTGGAATATTGTCACGTCTGGCATGTACTGTGAATTCGCATCGTACATAACCTCCAAACCCCTCAACTGCCCTTGTAGTGTAGGTAAAACCACGTTCTTTTGCAGCTTTTTTAAGTATTGATTCGATCTCACGGCTCTTTACCTTAACCGCTCCGTGGACTTTCCGACGGTAACGGTTCTGGCTCCATCCGCCCCTGCCAAGCGACCTTGCACGGCTTATTTTGATCTTGGTTATATCTTCAAATAAGGATACTTCACACCCAACTCCCATTCCTGCCAGCCGGGCACAGGCTTCTGCTTCTTTATTCGGATCGAACTGGTTAAAAGAGATACCGTGTTCACGGGCAAGCCGTATAAGCGACGTTAGCTGCATACCGCCGGTTACCTGAACCAGTTTGACACCTTTCGGGAGACGCTCTAAAAACCGGATCAGTTCTTTCTTGTTCGCAGCCAGCTCAAATATATTATCGACTGCTATTAATTCCGGACGGTCCAGATGTAGCATCTTCAAGAGCCTGTGACGTCGGACCATGGTATGATGAGTGATTTCCCCATCATTTAAGATGGCAACCGCATACTTTGGTAGTTCTCGCCCCCGTGGAGAGCCTTTTGCAACATCAACGCCGTAGATAACTTCACTCTGCATAAGTCTGCAATGCTTATTATTTCATTGAATATATATATTTAGTTTACGTTTTGTTCTTGATATCATCTATCGCTTCACCAATGTCTTTTTTTATATCATATTTCCGCTTAAAATAAGTGAGCATATTCGAAACGTCCCTTTCCAGTAGTTCATCTGCATGTGGATGATCAGGAGTAACATACTGCGGCCAATCAATGAATTCCACATTGTCCATATCTACAAAGATGTTGTACTCACTCAGGTCTGCATGTATGATACCAAGGGAATAAGTAATTTTGATCTGCTGCAGTATCTCATCCAAAAACCATTCCGGTTCCAGAAGTTTCGTTTTGACCAGCAAACTCCCGCGTGCGATTGCCATTACAATTGCGTGTCTATTATGATCGATCGGTTTTGGGATCGATACTTCAGGATACAGTTTGTTCATCACATCAAATTCACGTTTTGCAGCAAGGCGTGCTGCATATATCCACGAGAAATGCTCTTTATCGGCAAGATGTTCACGTACTCTTTTTACCTGCTTGAAACTCGTTCTTCCTTCTCTGTGAAACTTGACAATAACAGGTGTTGGTTCACCGATCGCAAGTTCAGGTTCTTTTATGGCTTCATGGACAACCGATTCTTTTCCGACACCGATCTCATCTCCGATTGCGCTTAATATGTTCCGTTTTACAAAGGTGTTCATTGCAAGCGCATCGTAACCATCGAAGTATATCTGATACCCCTCGTAAGGAATATTGGTTTTGATTACCATATTACTTTTTATAAGGTTTCCCAGTTTGTAATGGAGAGGTCCATATTGTAATTTCGTATATCTTTGTAATTCTTCCATAGGGACCCATTCGTAGTGCTTCATACCAATTTCTATACCAGCGATTATCCTGAGATCCTTGTTGTCAAGTTTTTTGAAGATCTTCAATACATCATCTATCATCAAACTTGTATAGTATCAACAATTAAACATAGTTTGTGGTTTGCAAGAACAGAGTATCGGATATAGCTCGTAATCTAAGATACATCAAAAACACAGATAAGACAACCTTATGCCTCCTTTTGAGATAACAGGTCAGGACATGTCAGTTGTACGGGCACGGTCATTTACTTCAAAATTCCGGTTAAATTCCGGGTATAGTTCAGAGTTATCCCTCAATTCTCCAAATGCTTCATGTCTCGGACTGATAATGACTATATGTGCAGGAGGATGAATTTTCTTCAACCTGTTAATTGCTGCACCTGCATGATTCTCCAGTTCCACCAATGCTGCGGAATTACATCTGACTTTTAGAGGTACTCCCATGACACTAACAAGAAGCCGGTCAGCATAATTAGGTTCAATACGTTTTGGATTGGACGAAAATCGCATTCTTCCATAATGTTCCAAATCATGCAATGCTATTTTTATCTTGTCCGAATCATCCGCCCGGACCACTGCAAATGAGTTCATTTTTTCCACACCACCATCAAATAAAAATTTCCCCTTTGTAAATAGGGCTTCACACTATAAAAATCATTGCATGCTGCATCGATCACATTTTATTTTTGAACAGAAATCCAACTCAATTCTGCCATCATTGGAGATGTCAGATATCCAAACAATTCTTAATATTCATTTACGACTGTTTTCAGATCCTGTAAAAATTCATTTATATTTTCATGTGTAAGGTGTGGCATCAGAACGAATCTGAGAGCGCGAGGTTTCCGTATTATGGATACCTCCCATCTATAATCCTCTCGAAGTTTCTTTCGAATAATATCTGCATTTGGCACGTCAAGCGCCACAACGTTCATTATAGGATCGATCAATGTCCCAATGCCAATCTCCTGTGCTCCGTTTACGAGTTCTTCTGTGAAGTTCATGCATTGATCTATTATACGCCTGTAACCTTCCTTCCCAAGATGTTTCATAACCGCATATGTCGCAGCAACAGCTGCGCCACTTCTTGTACCTGTGAGAGAATACTGTGTATCAACGGTGAGGTAGGGTGTGTGTGTCTGGAGCTGGTGCATAAGCTCGATGTCACGGAAAAGAAGCCCACCGGAAGGTATTGTACCGAGTCCCATTTTGTGGGGATCAAGTGCGATGGTGCTTACTCCTTCCAGTGAAAAGTCAAATGGATATTTTTTTTTCAGGAAAGGAATCACAAAACCGCCAAAAGCGGCATCTACATGTAAAAAAAGATTATTTTCAACCGCAAGTTCCGATATCTCATCAATGGGGTCGATCTGCCCGAATTCGGTAGAACCTGCTATGCCGACAAGTCCTATGGTGTTCTCATCCACCAGTTTTTTCATAGAATCCATATCCACTTTGAATTCATTATCCAGTGGAGCTTTTTTGATATCAATTCCCAGCATGTTTACAATCTTGTCAAAGGAAAAATGGGCCGATTCGGGTACGATCACGTTTGAGTTCGACATTCCGGATGCATTTCGCATGGCACGAAGTGCCTGAATATTGGACTCGGTTCCACCAGTTGTTGTATATCCATGAACTGATGAGGCATGAAGTAAATCGCCCATCATTGATATCACTTCATTTTCAATATCATATGTTCCAGTGAACAACCCGAAATCTCCGAGGTTTGATTCTATGAACTGCATGTGAGCGGCAACTGCAATTTCATGTGGATGTGTGCACATGGAGCTGAAGACGCGCTTATATGTTGTATCACGCTTCTGAGCATCATCTAAAAAAGTGAAAATCTCTTGTTCGCTTAGTCCTTTTTCGTTCATACTTTACCAAGATAAGAAAACTTGTTTAAAATGATTGTGTTTTAGATATGTTTTGAATATTTCCCTGACAGGGATGCCTGAAGAATTCTAATGATCATTTTTTCGGAAAAATTATCCCATTGGGTCGCAGGGGCGCTAGCAAGACCCCACATTTCTAATGCGGGGATGTGCAAGCCCCGCACAAATTGTAATACCTGTCCTAAA
>CAZQWP010000093.1:0-6351 GCA_964597005.1 uncultured Methanosarcinales archaeon
TGGTTCAAAGAATGAAGCAAGAAGCTCCATGCGTAAGCGTGGAGTAGTTCACTTTTACAAACCTTCTAATAATACAGCTTCATTTGTATCTCAAGTTAAAATAATATCTACGTGTCAAAATCTATAAGCAATAATAAGTTATGTACTCTGAAATATGCCTCATATTCCGCTTTATATATATCATGCTTCGCAGTGCAACCCCAAAAAATGCACTGGCAAGAAATTAGCTCGCTTTGGGCTTGCTAATCTTTTCGAGAAAGTACAAAAGGTCCCATCTAGATCGATCCTACTTGACCCTATGGCAGAACAGGCATTATCCCGGTCAGATAGTGTAGCACACGGGATCACGGTTTTAGACTGTTCATGGGAGGAAGTTGAAAGAGTATTCCCACAACTATTGAGGATGAACCTAAAACACCGGGCTCTTCCTTATCTTGTCGCAGCAAATCCTATTAATTTTGGAAGACCGCTTAAACTTACATCTGTGGAAGCCTTTGCTGCGGCACTGTATATTCTTGGGTATAAAGAGCAGGCGGAAAATATCCTGATCAAGTTCAACTGGGGGCATACGTTTTTGGATTTGAACCGTGAGCCTCTGGAGGATTACTCAAAGGCAAGGGACAGCACTGAGGTTGTTAAAATACAGGAAGAATATATGTAGGTGCTTGCATAAAGGAAGCATCCATGTTTAAATCACAAATTGGGGTCATAGGCGCAGGAGCATGCGATGAAAAGGTCTCCAGCATAGCAGAAGCAGTTGGCAGGGATATTGCAAAACGTGGCGCATTACTGGTGTGTGGCGGGCTTGGTGGTGTGATGGATGCCGCAGCACGTGGTGCAAAGGAAGAAGGTGGCACAACACTTGGCATCCTGCCAGGAAGCAGCCGGGATGCTGCAAATCGGTATATCGATATAGCAATATTGAGCGCCATGGGACATGCAAGGAACATACTGATTGTGCAGTCATGTGACGCATTGATCGCGGTTGATGGTGAATATGGAACACTTTCTGAAATTGCACATGCTCTAAAGATGGGAAAGCCGGTGGTGCTACTTGGGTCCCAGTGGGAAATAAAAGGGGCTCATGTGGCACATGACCCTGCCGAAGCAGTTGAGATGGCTTTTGGGCTTATTTGATGTTGCTAAAAACCCGAAGTTGTGGAATCTTTTCACTCACTTCAATATATTCGGTGAATAAAATCTTCTGTCATCAACGTATGGATGTGTCTATGTGCATCATTATGCAACAACTGAAAGCACACCATCTTTAAGTTCTCTTGCAAGCGTTTCAAGTCTTGCATTAATGTCCTTGCCAGATGCAACAATATCCACAAACGCAGATCCAACGATCGCGCCATCAGCACCTCCTTCTATGATCTCAGCTGCTTGATTGCCATTCGATATCCCAAATCCTACAGCTTTTGGAATTTTAGTCTTGACACGTGATAACAGTTCTGTTGTTGACTGCGATACGTCCGAACGCGTGCCTGTGACGCCAAGTCTGGATACAAGATACACAAAACCTGAGCTATGCCGGAGGATTCTTTCTATCCTCTTCTCTTTTGTGGTTGGTGCAATAAGGAAAATGAGATCAACACTGTATTTTGTGCAGGATGATGCAAGTTCTTCCGATTCTTCCACTGGCAGGTCCGGCACGATTATTCCGCTTATTCCTGACTGGACGCAATCATGCACAAATTTCTCGATCCCACGTTTGAATACCAGGTTGTAATATGTCATGCACACCAGTGGAACCTCAACATTAATAGATGCAGCAACTTCAAAATAGACATCAGGGTTCATACCTGCTGAAAGTGCTCTCTCTGATGCAGCCTCGATGGTAGGTCCATCAGCAACAGGGTCTGAAAAAGGAAGTCCAAGTTCCACAATATCAGCACCTCCACTAACAAGTGCCTGTACGAAATCTGCAGTTGCATCTGGCGTGGGATCACCTGCACATAAGTATGCAATTAGGGCACCTTCGTTGCGTGATCTCAGTTCTTCAAATTTTTCCTGTATGTTCACCTGTGAACCTCCTTGTTTAATTTGATCACGGTTTCGAGGTCTTTGTCTCCCCTGCCAGACAGGTTAATCACCACAACTTCTCCAAGATCCCCCGACTCAGCTGCCTTTTTTATGTAAGCCAGTGCATGGGACGATTCAAGCGCAGGGATGATGCCCTCCATTCGGCTTAGTTCATGGAATGCTGCCAGTGCTTCGTCATCACTGGCATAACAAGGAGTTAATCTGCCAATCTCTGCAAGATACGCAAGTTCCGGTCCCACGCCTGCATAGTCCAGCCCGGCAGAAATGGAGGATGATTCGAGAATTTGCCCGTATCTATCCTGAAGTACACGGGTATGTGCACCGTGAAGGATCCCTTCCTTTCCGGTACAAAGGGATGCAGAGTGAAGCGCAGATTTCTCCGTAGTCTTCAGACCACTTCCGCCCGCTTCAACGGCAAAGAGTTTCACGTTTTTTTCCCCAACAAACGGGTGGAATATTCCCATTGCATTGCTTCCACCGCCTGCACATGCAACAATGGAATCCGGGTATCTTCCTTCTTTTTCCATTATCTGTTTTTTGACCTCACGTCCGATTACGCTCTGGAAATCCCGGACAATCATGGGATAGGGATGCGGTCCAACCACAGAGCCAATCAGGTAATGAGTGTTCACTACATTGGTTACCCAGTCACGCATTGCTTCATTGATGGCATCCTTAAGTGTCTTCGAACCCGATTCAACAGGATGGACCACAGTTCCCATTAGTTCCATGCGGTACACGTTCATTAGCTGGCGTTCTATATCTTTTGCGCCCATGTAGACCACGGTCTCAACCCCGAGATTCGCACCGACCATCGCCGTAGCTGTACCATGCTGCCCTGCGCCAGTCTCTGCAACAAGGCGCGTTTTTCCCATGTATTTTGCAAGAATTGCCTGTCCGATGGTATTGTTTAACTTGTGGGCACCACCATGTACGAGGTCTTCACGTTTCAGGTAAATGCGTGTTCCGTATTTTTTGCTGAGCCTCTTTGCAAAATAGAGCGGCGTTTCACGCCCTGCGAAATCTTTTAAATAATAATTGAGTTCTTTCAAAAATACGGGGTCGTCTTTGTATCTTTCGTATTCCTCTTCAAGTTCTGCAAGAGCTGGCATCAACACTTCAGGACTGAACTGCCCGCCGTATTTTCCGTATTTGCCATGTGTGGTTATGCTCATCATCTAACTCCTGTTAACTAAAAAATCACATACAAAGCTGCAATCGCTCTCCTTATGATGCCTATCTATGATCTGGAATTATGATCCATGCGATAATATATGCTAAAACACCGCTGCCGTATGCAAACGTGAATAATACCCAGAGGAGCCTGATAAAGGTCGGGTCAACATTGAAATATTCACCGATACCACCACAGACTCCGGCAATCATCCGGTTTCTCTTTGATCTGTATAATCTATTTCTCATTTTAGGGAATCCACCAGTTCTTTTGTTTTGCTGTATACATCGTTGCTTTTAATGATTTCGGTTCCAATGAGTATTGCATCCGCACCGCTTAAAAGTACACGTTTAACGTCGTCTCTGGTATGAACTCCGCTTTCACTTATTATTATATGCTCTGTTTCGTTTTCTAGATCGAATTTCTTAATAAGAGGTGCGAGACGCTCGGTGGTCAACAGGTCAACATCAAGCGTGTTGAGGTCCCTGTTATTAATGCCGATTATCATTGCAGGGGTCTTTAAGGCGATTTTCAGCTCATCTTCATTATGAACCTCTACAAGCGGTTGAAATCCTTTTGATTGCGCAAGCGTAACAAAGTACTCGAGTCGCTCTTCAAGTGCACCTGCAATTAGTAGTATCAGGTCGCTTTTCACTTCATCCATCTGCCTTTCATCAATTATGAAATCTTTACGGAGAACTGGGATTGTTATGGATTTTCTCACACTCTCCAGATTTTCAATGGACCCATGGAAAAATTCAGGTTCTGTGAGGACAGATATAGCCACTGCGCCTCCTCTTTCCATATTTATTGCAATATCAGCAGCTATTTTAGATGAGATGTTCCTAAAAATCGCAGTTGGTGATGCGGGTTTCACTTCAGCTATGACCGGAACCCTGCCTTTTTTTTTTGCAATATCAATAGCAGATAATATATCCCGTCTTGTTTCCGTTCTATCGTCCACTAATTTTTTTGTGGTATTAAGTGCCACAACCCGCTGTCGGGTCGCTTTTAGAATATCCTCTATTACATGGTGCATTAAAAAGTCACCAATTGTATAATTATGTGCATCAATGTATAACAATGCTCATTGTATATATATGTTATGGGTTATGGCATACGTTCGATGATCTCGCCCACTAGCTTCGTTTTCTTGTAAAATGCCGTTGTGTTTTTAAGAAAATTAGCCGCTATCAATCCTTTATCAGTGATTATGTAGCCACCACGTTTTACTTTTTTCACAAGTCCCTCCAGCTGAAACACTGTCTTCATCTTGCTACCAATGCTGCCCCTGTCAGCAAACTGGTCAGTATACTCTCTAATTTCGGAAAACTCAGTGATTCCCTCTTCGTTTTTTTCAAGAACTTTCAGGATCAATCGATACTGTATATCTCCTGGCCCCTGATTTATCCCAAAGGATCGGTAAAATTGGGCAACCATTAACTCAAGTTCTACATCTATATCTTCAGACATCAAGATAACCCTCGTTTCTGTCCTTTTCGTCTTTATAGAGTTAGTAATGTTGCTCATTTATGCCAAACTTTTGTTTAAGTGTCATTGGTGGGAAGTATGCAAGAAATGCAAGTAATGTCCCTATCAAGATGAACAATCTTGATACCACCTGCATAACATCAAAGATCGTTATCACGTCTGTCAGCATGAAGTCGAACACAAAAGAGATTGCAACAAGTAGCAATGTTGTATGGTAGTGAAGTCGCCGTGGGACGCGTTGAAGAAGAATAATGAACAAACGACCAATAATCATGGCAGTTGGGATAACAAACAGTCCAATAAGATATATGTTAAGTGCAATATCGCTGTTTATACTGTAAAGTGATCCCCATTCTGTGACTTTAGGACCGATCACACCGCTAGAATACGATAATGCAAGATATGCCGCTCCAAAAAGTGTGAATCCCAGTGATGCAAGTCCGCTGATCTTTCTGTTACCCACTATGATATAGATGATAAAATATACGAGAGGTACCGACACGACAGCAAAAGGTATAGCTGCAATGTTATACATTATAAGGTCGAGTCCTAGATTGTTCAGGTATAATGCAATCATACGTATGGTTGTTGGTAGATATGTAATCCCTACCATGGACCAGAAGATGATAAGGGACCACATCGCAGGTCTGCTTTTTTTATCGTGCTCGGGTTCACTGCGTGCAAGCACCCATGCAAAGGCAAAGGAAGATGATGTTATTGCAAAACAGATGGTGATATTTAATAAAAGTTCGGAAGTCATTGTTTTACCTCTCTTTCAACCAAAAACAATCCGACAATAAATAATTCTATCTTCTAGTACAAAAAATTATTTGTTGTATGTTTGAGATATCCAACATAATATATATCACAAGAACAATATATCGATACAGTATATTCAATCGATTTGATTTGGATATTATCATTCATGGAGGATTGTAACATGAAAGCAAACAGTAAATTGTTTCTGAGAAAGGATAACCGCGCACAGGTCGGTATTGGCACTCTCATCATCTTCATTGTCATGGTGTTCGTTGCAGCCGTTGCTGCAGCCGTGCTGATCCAGACGTCCGGTGTCCTTCAGCAGAAAGCACAGGTAACAGGAAAAGAAACGGTACAGGAAGTCGCCTCGAACTTTGCTATCACGCAGATAGTTGGAGCCAGGTCAAGCGCTACAGAGAATGATTTTGAAAACCTTAACATTACGTTAAGGGTTATGGCAGGGGCAGATGCCATCGATCTGGGACAGGTAAAACTCACACTGCAGAACGAAACTGCACGTATCGAGAACATTGGATATACCACGGACACTAGTATCGAATCCCTAACCTCAACCCAATTCGCTGTTGTTGAGATGAGAGATGATGATAGCTCATTCAATGCATCCACGACCACAACAACGGTTCTAAACTCAGGGGATCTCGTCTACCTCGTGCTCAAACCCGGTGCAGCTATGAACTTCCCGACAAGGGAGCCTGTTAGGCTTGAGATTAAGCCGGAGTTTGGTGGTATTGTCGTAAATGACTTCACTACGCCATCGTCCTATGGTGTTAAGATAAATATAGTGTTGTACCCCTAGGCTTGGATGTTTTACTTTTAGCCGAGAAGTCCCCTTTCGTAAGATGGGGGATGAAAGGCGTACT
>CAZQWP010000094.1:0-6340 GCA_964597005.1 uncultured Methanosarcinales archaeon
TATTGAGACTGGTGGTGTCAATACTGATTGATATCAATGAGGAATGGATGACAGGTGTCCCTCAGGTGCGCTGTCTTATATAAAGTGGCTAAGAGGAAACTGGAACGCAACCAGTGGCACAGATCAAAGTGGTCAGGGACGGCCCCCTACTGGCCAAGGGAAACTGCATACTCATAGACGAAGACGGGAATGCGATACCTCAGGAAAAGCCCTTTGCTCTGTGCAGGTGCGGCAGGTCGAATAACAAACCTTACTGTGATGGGAGCTACAGGTAGCCGATATGATCGACCAACCCGTCACCAGTCCGGCTCAATTCGTAAGACCCGAACGGCACGAACAAGTACAGCATCCCGTTCTCTTCGACCTAGTCCTCCAGAAGGTGGGATTGTCCCTTAAACGGCGGTATAGGTGCCATCCGAGTTTAGGATGATATGGTCCCAGTCGAATGTTTTGGAGTAATAAGTTTGTGCCTGCCCGATGCACCCACTCGCGAGCAAGGCAGTTATCAAGATAAGAATTGACATTTTGAATTTCGTTTATTTATCCCTATCTTATATTGTGAATGTTCGAAAACATTCTTGGCATCTGTAACGTTGTGCCCATCCCTCTTTCACATTTTTTACAACCCGTCCATTTCTAACAATTTTATTAGATCCACAGTGCTTGCATACAATTGTCTTGTTATTATCATCGCCAGCCATGATTTTAGATTCACGCCAATCTATATATAGATGTATGTATTATAGGTGACCATATGGCAGAAAAAACGTTTGGTGTAGATGATACGAAAGGGTTATTTGGCGACCCGATGGCCTGGCTTAACGAACTACCGGAAGAGATTAAGACATGGATCTTCTGGATACTCACGGGGATGGCTGTGGTTTTTGGAGTGGTAACCCTTATCTCACTATTTTATCATGGTACTGGCAGTCAACTTAGAGCAATGGACCGCGACGTGGCAGGGAAAAAAGCACATATGGCAGGCATTGTGTCGGCAATACTGACAATGATCCTTGTCATAATGGCGGTGGCGTTTGCGACCAACCTTTGGTTTTAGTTTGACATTTTTGTTGATATTGGCAATACCAGCAAGCGCCAATAACACCAGTATTTTTGAAATACTGAACAAGGAACGGTTCATAGAACAGGCGGATGGTCTGGTTTATGACTATCCATTCGTGCCGGACAAAATTGTCCAGTCCAGTGACCATATCAAGGGCTGGATTGACATTGTTGGTTTTGAGAACATCACAAAAATCGAAAACACCACCTATGCCGATACTCTCAAACCAATAGTGGAGTATGATGTCTGGGACGAGGGGCTGGGGTGGAACGACAATCGTGATGTGATTGAGGTCACAGACACCCGAATAAACACTACTGGCAACACAACCACTGTTGAGATAGACGTGCACATGAAGTGGCATCACTCTACCCTGAGAACAAGAACGGTGTCACTCCTAACCGGAAAAAAGACAATAAATTGGATTGATAAGAATTATTACAACGAATATGCCACGTTTTCAGATACGGAAATTGCCCCGGAACTATTTAATTCGGGAAACTATAACGGTACGGCAGTGAATGTCGTGATCTATAATAATTCGGTGACACCTAAAACCAGCTTTTCGGTAGTTGGCGTCCCTGCAAATACCCTAAAAGTTAACTTCAGTTATGATAATGAATCGGTGGTTCATTATTACGGCATGGGCTCTCAGGAATACACGGGAAAGAACGTTCCGTTCATGAACATAACCACACTGAACACATGGGCGGGTGGCATTGGCGATGGTGGCAACTTGACTCGACTGGGTGATACAGTGATATTGAACACGGCAAATTTTTCACAGGATAAGTTAACCGTCTGGCTTCAGGACCCATACACCACTTACAAAATAGAACCGTACAACGTCACGAAGGTCGAGCCGAGGGATTCGTTCTCTCCACTGTTTTGGGCTTTAACATTTCTTATGGGAATTTTTGGGTTTGGAATATACGCCCAGCTTCGGAGGATGAAACGAGTATGAGCAGCGCATTTGACCAAGGTGCCCAGATGGTCACGGATGGCATTCGCAATTTTGCCATTAGTACTGGTGATGATATGTACAATGTGACAGGTGAACTCACAAACACCACAGTTCCAGGAACAAATAACCTGATAATGAATGTAGCTACTGATCAGTATAACCCATTCCATGACCCGAGCGTCATCGACGGTGCACTGGTAAGCCTGGGAATTTATGCGCTATTGGTTTTAGCATTCATTTTGGTAGGCGGGACTTATGTCCTGCTATCAAACGCTACACCGACCCGGCGAATGATCGGGCAGGCACCCGAGGACAGCATGAGCGTTGCACAATTCGGGATTTACTGTGCGGCATTGTTCGTTCTCCCCGTTTTCGTGGGATTGGCAATGTGGGTGCCGTTGATTATCAATTACATCTTATCGACGCTGTTCATGTCAAGTGTAATCGATAGTCTGGCACCATCACCTGACAACATAGTCATGTACCTCGGCATGGCGCTGATATACATGCTGATGGCTTTTGCATTTATCTGGCGAACAATTGTAATTGGGCTTTCAGTGAAGTTTGCGTTTATCATATTTTTCTTAATGGTGGTACCGATGACCAGACGATTTGGAATAATGTTGTTCATGTACTACCTTATCATGGTTTTTATGCAGATGGTCATCGTGGCGCTGACCGTTAGCGGCATAAGTATAATCCAGCACATAACCGTTGGGCTCCCGTCAGATATATCGTATTATCTAGTGCTCGGTCTTTTTTTGGTAATTGTATCATTAATAATGATTTTGGGACCCGTAACTATCATGAAACTATTTAGGTTGGGCAGGCGTTTGGCGGTGAAATTCTAATGGAATCTTTATTATTAAGAACAGTCCGAGAGGAAGTTTGGGGTCACCCGTGGTATTGGGTGCAGAACAGCGGAATATATCTATTAATAACGGTATTCATACCGTTTTTGATTCTCATTATTTTAGATTCGTTAATCATAAAAGGAATTTGTGCCTTGGTAATTGGGTTTTTTATACTCGTTTACATCAGGTACCTGAGCACCCCAGAAAAATACAATTCCACCATAAAGAGAATCCTGTACACGTACCGTGCATATCGTGGCAAAACCATCATACCGAAATACAGCACCCCGATAGAGTTTTTGAAAGAGATCGTGCCACTGGAAGCAGTACACCCGACTGGCATAATCCAGTTCACACGGAACAGGTACGGTGTGCTGTTCAGGTTGTACGTACCCACCGAAACAGAAGGCGGTTTGGAAACATTCGTGCCTATGGTGGTCTCGAATTTCGTCAACCGAATAGTAGAAACCCAGACCTTGAAAGTATTTGCTACGAATAGATATGTTCAGTCGTCAAATATAATTAACGAGATACTTGAAGCGATGAACGATTCTGCAGGCAGAACACCGGAACAGATCGCGCACCTTGAATCAATCTATAGGCAACTCACTGAGTCGGTGAAGGTACCAACCCAGAGATATGTCTACATGTTTTTAGGATTGGGTTTTTTCGGAGCGGTACCCGAAGCAGAGAGTGCATTAAAAAATATATTACCTCGTCTTAAAGAAGGATTTGCAATTAGCGGAATAACTGGTATCAGGGTAATCGACCCGAACGAGATTGCACTGGCTTATAGGAGATGCCTAAAATGAACATTTTATCAAAATTCAGAGGCAAAAAAACAGTAGCAGACATCGCTATACTCAAAGAACGACGTCACTCCGAAGTCATACAGAAAGTAACGCCGACGTTGATAGAAGAGTTCGAAGATCACCTGACCATTGACAAAAATCTTTTTGTCACATGTATAGTGCTGGGCGTACCCACGAAACACCACAATGGATTCCCGAAAACACTACCGCTCAATTTCACGGGACAGATCATGGCGATTGAGAATACGGACGAGTTCTTGATTGATATTAGCTACAAGTGTTCTCCGATACCCCCTGCGGAAGCCATGGCTCTCTTGGACAACTCAATGTATGTTAACCGGGTCAGCATGGCACAGGTCGAGAAAGAAACACAGAAAGAGGCGGGTGTGAGCGTTCATTCCCAGAGATACGATTTCCAGGCACAGGACTTTACGTATCTATTTAAAGAGGTTTATAAAAACGAGCAGAAACTTTTTGATACTCAGTACATAGTCGTGATAAAAGCCAGCAGCCTTGAAGGACTGCGAAACGGCACATCATCAGTGCTTGGAGTGATCGAGGCGAACGTGGTAAATCATGAAATGCCATACCACAAAATGCTCGATACTTATATGGCAGCTCTACCGTTCCCAACATCGGTAGAGTTTGCTGAGATGCAGCAGTTAAGTAATTCGTGTGGCGCCTTGCTTCCACTAAACGACCCATTGACGCCATTAGCAGAGACGGGACTTTTGTATGGATTACGTAAAGCGGATGGCTCGCCGTATATCATTGACTGGCAGACATTAGCTGCCGCTCATCATATCATAATAGGTGGCACAGGTTCCGGGAAAACCGTGGAGCTCATGAAGTTAATGATGTCTGGTCATGATATTCTCGGGCACCGCTTTATCTACATCACACCAAAGCCAGATAGCCGGACGAATTTTATTTCGGTGGCTAACTATTACGGAGACCAAGCACAGGTTATCCAGATCGGAACGGCGCCAGGGTCCCAGAACATCAATCCACTTCAGATAATGATAGATTTGAACCAGACCATGCTCACGGACGTGGATTACGTGACCTTGTTCAACAACCATCTTGAGCTATTGACAGCGTTTTTTTCTGTGATGGATACGTCCACGAACATGGATGATTACATCATCCAGAGCTTGATAGAATTATACCGGCGTCATGGCATAATCCGGAAAAACGTTGCCACATGGAAAACCCGAGCGGGTAAAGATTACCCAGTTTTAGTAGATCTGCGTGAAATCTGGAAAGAGGATGCAGAAAAAAAGAACCCATTGGCAGTGGCGATGCTCAATAGAACGAGTAGGCTCGAAACGTCATGGGAGTACATCAACCGACCTACAGACATCCGGATGGACAAGGACCTTATCGTTATTGACCTTTCAGGTGTCCCGGGTTCCCTGCAGAGTGCCATGAATGTTTTTGTCACTGGGCTGGTGTCACTCAGGTTCAACACCGACCTGACGAAAAAGACCTGTGTCATTATAGACGAAGGCAGAGTATTTCTGCAGAATGCATCCCTTACAGAGTTCATTTTAAAAATGTATACGCAGGGTAGGAGCTACGAAATGTCGGCAATGTTCGCCACCCAACAGGTTTCGGACATTAATAAAGACATTCAGGAGCTTTTCAAAAACAATTCTTTTGTTAATATCGTAATGGGGAACGTGCAACCCAACTCATATACAGGACTGGAAGATTTTTTTAGCCTGAGTCCAGATGATATGAGAGCTTTGAAAACCTGTGGAGTGGGCGAGGGGTTGGTTCAGGTCCAAGGCAAGAGCACGGCGGTATCGTTCTCTCTTACAGACCTTGAGAAAGACGTAATATTAGGTGAATGGAAAGCAGGTAAAAAAGCAGTTCTTGATACTGGTTTTCAACTTATAGATGATAGACTAAAATCCCTAACCATCGATCAAGAAGGCATCATGTCGGATTGGGTTGAAGGTGACCCGAAGGTGCTCGGCATTGATCGGGCACCCTACAACGTCCAGCAAACGTTTGGGCGTGGCATGACTCAGGTATGGGTCAATCCTACAAAAGTCAAGGATGGCAAAATCATGCAGCAAACACCCGACCATTACGGCACTGTGTTGCAGATCGGGGCATATCTACTCTTGAAAGGGTTCGAAGTAAAAATAAACCATTTTGAGGATGCTGATATAATCGCCGAGCTTAACGGGCATACCCTTGCCATAGAATATGAGCGCCCAGGTAGCCACAAAAAGGCGGAGCTAATTGACAAGAAAACCAGACTCCAAACTACTTACGAGCGAGTGGTTTTTGTTGTCCCGAGCACGTATTATTCAGTAGTTGCAGACCCGACTTGCGTGGGTCCTGAAAATACAGTATCAAGAGGCACTGCGCTCGATGAGTATCTCACGAATCTTTGGCAGGAATATAGGGATTTAAAACCAGTTAACCATTAATTGATGGTGGTTCAAATTGGTTGGTGGGTAATTGGGGAATTTTAAACCCTCGAAAATGGGGAATTATTCACCGCCGATGACACTTAACACCTGCAGCAACTTTTTTCGTCCTTGCAGCTGGCCATTTATCAGCTAATTTTTCATGTAATCGGATAATCGTGCTGTCCTGAATTACAAGGTCTTCAAATCCAACCAACTTATCT
>CAZQWP010000095.1:0-6338 GCA_964597005.1 uncultured Methanosarcinales archaeon
AATATATATCAGATAAATGGAACTACAGGTTATAAAAAAACTCAGTCTTTGCAGGTACAAATCTAACTACAAAGACGCAAGTAATTAAAAATAATTTTACTCTCTTGATGCAAGATCTTCCTCAAACCATGGTTTAACTGCATCGCCATGAATGAGCTTTTCAAGATCTTCATCCAGGTTTGACGGTTCGATCAAAACCAACCAGCCATCTACATACGGCTCTTCTACTAGTAGTTTAAGATCATCTTCAATGTCTTCATTTACCTCAATGATCGTACCGCTAACAGGCATGGTAAGCCCACCTACCCATTTTGCAGATTCCATTGAACCGAATGCCTCACCAGCTTCAAACTCATCGTCTTCCGATGGCAGGTCAATAAATTCGATTGATCCTGCAGCAACGACACCGTAGGCATTCATTCCTACCCTGACGTTCCCGTCATCCTCCACCTTTGCCCATATGTGGTCCTTGGTATAATACATTTCATCAGGTAGTTCGTATCCTTCTATTTCCATTGGTTATCTCCTCCTAAAAAGTCATCACCCAGATCATTCGTATCCTGCGTAACGCTCCCTCTCTTTTGCGATCAAATCCCCGTAATATGCAACAGTTTCCCCGGCATCCATTAAGCCGCTATTCTCATGATCACCTTTTACCCCCACCAAATCAATATTATAAGGATCATTATTTATGATATTTGGGTCATCCCACAGGTCATCATTGACGCTTACAACCGTACACTCAAATGGGAGTGATATTTGCGATACAGCCTTGATGGTCTCGTATGCGATCAAAAAGTCATCTTTATGGACGATATCACCAACTTCCGGAAGGTCGATGTGTACTATCCCTTTGGAAAGCGATTGTCCTAGCTCTGTGATACCAACATGGATAATGTCCCCACAGGGCTTGACCCATACATGATTTTTTAAATATAGTCTATCTTCAGGGAAATCAAAATCTTCAACTTTCACGGATTCGCCTCGATCTCTTTTACCTTATCATGCCTTACATAGGTTTTTCAATTTTAACAGCAATCTTTTCGCCGCATTGTGGCAGGTATGCGCCATGTTGTGTAGGAACTAATTTTATTAAAGGTTTACCAAAATTTAAAATAAAGGATGCACCTGCGACTTTTAACAATTGGTCCTGCCCATCAAATACCCTCAGAACCACACTTGATGGGTGCACCATATACGAATTACCAATTGACCTGGAATATTTAAATGGCGGAACATCCTGTTTTGTACCTATCAAACCAAATCTGTTCAGCGCATGTTCGCCTGCCGGAATAAATCCATCAATCAAGAAACCATCAACAGAATAACCACTGACCAGACCGGAAGTGCTGTAATCCGGGCAGTCTACGAGTGCATACCTGTTATCGGAAAACACAACTTCACCTGTAAACTCGAAAACATCTGGGTTTTCAGGTTTATTATCACATTTTTCAACAACGCCAACCGACACATCAAGCACCATGTTGTTGCTTGCCCGCAAATAATCACTCGGTCTTCTCACTTCAACATGCAGATGAGGTGAATTCCAGAAATAATAGTAACCGCTTCTTATGAATGTTCCAATATCTTCCCCAGCACGAATGCAATCCCCGATCTTAACATCGGGTTTGACATGCAGTATCTTTACAAACAACTCAGCACACCGTATTGCTGTTATGTATTCCTTGAAATCACGGTTCTTAAAGGGCGTTGGGGAATCGAATTCTCTGACATCCACAACTGTTCCATCCACAGGTGAAACTGCCCTGAAACCAAAATCATCGTAAGCAATGTCCACCGCACTGCCGGTCTCATGCGCAGCAAAGGGACTTTTGAAAAATGAAAAGGCAGCATCATCTGGTGCCATGATCTTTATATCTTTATATGAAGCCACAAGTTTCACACTATTACCTCATAAGAACAGCAAAGTTTATCGACCTCATGAATTTTCAATCCGACATCCTTGCACAGTTTATAGGCACTTCGGCTCGGAACTGCAATCCGGTCGATGCCGCAGAGAATTGCACATTCATCGAGCTGCGAACGATATCTTCCTCCGGGACGCACACAACTCAAGGATAGTGGAATATCGGGCATCTCCTGCCTTGCCCGGATAATCACTTTTGCAACACCCTCCAGTAAAGGATTCGGAGCATCTGCGCAGGTAGTACCCTTTGTGGGAATGAAAACAACAATCACAACAACGTCAGGTTTGTATTTCTTAACCATCTCGATTGCATTGAACTCGCCATCCAGTTTTCCATGGTTTAATCCCACAATGATATGTGGTGAGATAGGAACACCGTTTTCTGTCAGGAACCGGAGTGTACTGTCATAATCATCAACCTTGTTTGGAAGCCCCAGTATACCTGAGATCGTTGCGTCACTTCCAATGCAGTCAACAAGTGCCATGTCAAGCCATGGAGAAAGCTGTTTTGCCTGTTCTTCTGTTACGATACCTGTGTGTGCGCTTATTTTCAGGTGTGTGTCGTCTTTGATCCGGCGAATCTCGTCGGAAAGCTCATAGGTGGGAACTGACCCATCGGTTTTGCTGCCACCGGACAGGAGGATTCCACGATGTCCTCTTACAGCAAGATTAGAGGCAATAGCACTGAGTTTACCGTAACTTGCATCAAGCATGTGTTTTAAGTAGTGTTTTTCACAGTGTTTGCAATTCAGTTCGCACTCGGTTCCTGTGACAGAAACCGGAATGAAAGGAGAACGATAGAAAATAATGCCATCTGAAAATGAGTCAAGCCTGACATTAAAGGATCTGAGCATCTCTTTCTTTGTTGTTTCACTTAGATCCAGCTCCTCTATTTTTTCCAGTGATCTCTCGCGGATCACATCCACATTTTGCAACCGACTTCCAATCTCGCTCATCGTTTCTCACCAGTGATCCCAAGTTGCTCTTTAATCATGCCAATTTCTTTGTCAGTGGGTTCACCGGGATAATTGAATATCTCCTGATGGGTCTCTGTGGCATAAGGACGGTTGCAGTCCGGACAACCTGTCGTTCTGAATGCTTCACCGCTTTTTAAAAGGCGAAGCATATCGCCTTCTGGCACTCCGAAATCCGCCACCTCGCCGGATACGAAGACCATGTCTGCAAAGGATACAAGGTTCTCACGAATCAAATATGCACCAAATTGCACAGAACGGTACTGTTTAATATTCAGGTTTGAAGGAATATTTCGGGTTCCCGGAAGTTGAGTATAGGCAAAAAGAGCAGAGTAAACACCTTCTTCATGCAGTTTGCCTATCAATTCAAGTGAGCCCTCAGCACTTTCCCCCATTCCGATGATCAGGTGCGTGCCAACTGCCCCTTTACCAAATATCCGGTTTGCACGCTTAATCCCGTTAAGGTGTGTTTCCCATTCATAGATGCTGTTTGCGTCCTTGCCCTTGATGTAACTGAACAGTTCGCGGTTGCATGCATCAAGCGGGATTACCAGTTTATCGACACCCAAATCCTTAAGTGTCGAGTATTTTTCATCACTCAGAGGGAAAACGGATAGAGAGATCGGAATTTGGCTTAGTTCCCTGATGCTTTTGATAAGGTATATGGTATCCCCCCACATCTGCGGATACATCACAGTCTGGATGCACGCACGCTTAAGATAACCACGCTCTAATGCAATTCCAAGTCTTCGAACCACTTCATCAAGGTCGGATGGTATGTACATCCCGCGTGCTATTTTCTTCAACTCACCATGTGCTCCCGCAGCCTGCGAACAGAAACGGCAGTTTGCCATACAGCGTTTATCCGTGTATATCTGAAGATACGCAGTTGTGGGAGGTGCATCCATCATTATGAGTTCCATTCCAAGCACTCCAAGGGTACCAAGAGATGCGCGGACTTTTTTACAGAATGGTTCAGTTTGCATGAGTATCACATCATATGATTGAAAAACATCATTTTAGTGTAGCATAAACCCATTCACTGTTATGGGATAAATTTGAGTCGATGCGGTTGGAATCATCAGGCAGTACCCCGCAGCAGGTACCAAAATATTCTACTTCATACCCTTTTGAATATGCATGTTCTACAAAATTGCGAGTAGGGATTGCCATATTGAAAACACCACACTCCAGTGCGATTATTTCTATCAGTTCACGATCACGGCCGATGGAATGGGCGCATCCAAGAGTTATCGGAACCTCAGGGAATAGTTCTGCCGCCCTGCAGAACACCTCTGCAAAATCACGGGGTTTTGGCTTGACTGCTGACATCGGAGTGCCCGCAATTGGCATGAGTCCGGTTATTATTACTGTGGAAGGGTTGATGTTGCGAATAATTTCGAGTGCTCGCAGTTCTCCACGGATGCTACCGAAGTCAAGTCCCACACAGACATGTGGCAGGACATTGATCCCGGCTTCTGAAATAGCCTGAAGGCTTTGCAAATAGTCATTTTCGGTGGCTTTTAAGCCGTAAACACGGTTCACGGTTTCAATGTCCCCAACCACATCGAATGCGATGCCATCAAGACCACTGTCTTTCAAAATGCATGCATCCCCGAGTGAAATGAAACCAGTATGAGCTATGAGGATGAGGTCGGTTTCCTGTTTGATCCTTTTGATGGATTTCGCAAAATTTGCGGTCGGGACTTTTCCCTTCTCATCACATCCACCAGTTATGAGCAATCCTCTGGCACCGTTCTTTGCAAGCTGGCGTGCAACCTCCTCAAGCTTTGTAGGTGATGTCGCAGGTATCAGGCGTGTGAGGAGTTTGCCTTCGCAGTGTTTGCAGCTTAACTGGCAGTGGCTGTTCGTTAAGGATACAGAAGGAAAGATGTCTGATGTGATGAAAAAATTTATTTTTTTGCCATACTTTTCAAGTGATCGTTGTCTTGCTTTTAGCATCCTTTCGCGGATGTCCGGGGTGAACATTTCAGGGTTTAAGTGGGACATGTTAAGGAAAAAATGATGTTTGATTTAGGATTCTATTGCCTGCATGATGGAAATTGCAAAATCTTCTGGAGCAGTGCCAGGTGCAGTTACTCCTTCCGAGTCATATGCCACCCTCACAGCATGAAGTACGGAATCATACGTGGCAACGGTTCCTTTTAAGGACTCTACGACATGTTCGATTGCAGATTCTGGGAATAAGAAGAAATCCCCTGAAAATGTGATGTCTTCGATGGTGTTGTCTTTTAACCTGACAAAAGAGCGGATAAGACCGCCTTTTGATTTGTGTCTGCCCTGTTTGTATCCTTCGTAGCTCATGGTTTACCTCACTGCTGATAATGCGGTTTTTATGCAGAAGTGCATATTTCTCTTTTTATCGGCTTATATTTGCTTTCCAGTCGTGTTCTCCTTTTATCGTCCATCCGGTATATCCACTCATGCTTGCGGTGACGTTCAACCAAACGGTCCGAAATCTCGATTTCCGATCTTGTGAGAACACCTTTTTTCGATTCCACACCAAGCGCATCCTCAAATCCATTTTTCAGTGTGTTTTTTACATTATCGAGATCATAACCCTCGCCATTAAGCAGGTCCTTGAGCGTTATCATACCATCCCACGCATGTTGTACGCCCGAAGCAAGGTTCTTTGTGGGGTTTTTTAGCACCCGGTCCATTTCGTCAAAATCAAAATCCAGCAGGAAACTACCATTGACCAGCACTGCCCCATCGAACCTGCCCTGCGCATTTCCAGATATCTTGCACCCTTTGGAATATATGGCATTGCGAGTGGGTTCGAGTTCACTGTCAAAACCAAGGGATCCAAGTGCGTCTGTCACTCCTTTAAGAACGCGTGAATACGCACCCTGAATGTTTGATGGGATTGCACCGCTTCCTTCACGCCCTATAATGGAAAACAGTATCTGGTTCTCATCGCAGAATCCGCACCCCCCACCAAGCACCCTGCGGATTACCTGAATGCCGTTGTCAGTGCAATAATCTTCATTTATCTCATCTTCCACGTACTGGTGGTAGCCGAGATAGACGGCCGGGCTTTTTACACGCCAGAAAAGGATGGTTTCGTCAACCTCGCCAGCACCCACGTGCTTGGCGGTTGATTCGAATAAAGCTGCACTGTAGTAGCCGTCAATTTTATCAGTGTCGATGAATCTCCAGGTCATTTGCTTCACTTCAGCAGGTATCGGAATGCTATAAATTAGCTGCTATTTCATTGTTTTGGATGAATTAATTTTTTGTTCAAACTATACTCCTTAACTTAATAGAATCCGATAATAGTTAATTTTATATATTAGAAAGAAGGTAAAAGATTACCTAATACCTATTATTCGAGTTGAAGTTGTAATTCCAGAATGTAAACAATGTCCCCAGTGGATTCCGGATATTAAATATGTTGAATGAATTGGTTGTCTAAT
>CAZQWP010000096.1:0-6332 GCA_964597005.1 uncultured Methanosarcinales archaeon
ATATTCATCATCTCTGCTCATATGTCCAATTTTCATCATTGGTTTATAATCTAAATTTTTAATCTTTAAATATCAAGATGAATAGATGCCTTCACCGGAAGTTTTATTATCGAATCTTAATATATTAGCACTTTGGTGTTAAATTTGGGTTATATTTCATTTTAGTATTATGAACTTTAAACTGAGATTATGGGAGTGAAAAAAGTAATGGAATCACTGCGAATTGGAATGTTTTCGTGGGAGAGTTTACATTCTGTGAGAGTTGGTGGGATATCTCCGCACGTAACAGAACTTGCAGAGTCTCTTGCCGAATTAGGACACGAAGTACACATTTTTACCAGAAGCGGCTGGTATCGGGATTATGACGAGATCAACGGTGTGCATTACCAGCGTTGTGCACATGACGAGTCCGGTAATATAATACACAAGATGGATAAAATGTGTGATGCCATGTTTAAGCGGTTTGAAAAAGTAAAAAAAGAGTATGGTGATTTTGACATTCTGCATGGTCATGACTGGCATCCCGTAAACGTATTAAATCGCATAAAAAAACGGTATGATCAGCCTTATGTATTCACGCTGCACAGTACTGAGTGGGGCAGGAATGGTAACCAGTATGGATGGTGGGATGAGGCACGCGAGATATCTCACAGGGAATGGCTTGGAGGATATGAAAGTTCAGAGGTGATCGTAACTTCAGAGCAGTTCAAACAGGAAGTCCAGTATAATTATCAGATACCTGATTACAAGTTATCGGTGATCCCTAATGGGATCTTTCCAGGTAAAATTAAAAAAGAGGTTAATTCAGGTGATGTCAAAAAGAAGTATGGTATTCATCCTTTTGCACCGGTGATATTGTTCACGGGTCGTATGAGTTATCAGAAAGGAACAGATATGCTGATTCGTGCAGTGCCTGAAGTGTTGCAAAATTTCTGGGATACACATTTTGTTTTTATTGGCGATGGCGGCATGAAAGGTTACTGTGAACAGCTTGCATGTGATATGGGGATAAATAACTCCTGCCATTTTCTAGGTTACGCACCCAATGAAGTGCTTTTTGATTGGGTAAATGCATGTGATATGGCCTGCGTGCCCAGCCGCAATGAACCATTTGGTATTGTGGTGCTTGAGGCATGGGACGCATGCAAACCAGTTATTACCACCGATGCCGTTCATATAGTTGATAATTTCTCAAATGGTATCGTTGGCTACAAGAGTCCCGAATCTATAGCATGGGGTATTAATTATGCAATTGGAGGGCTTGATTTTTCCACTAAAGAGATGGGTAAAAACGGTAAAAAGCTGGTTGAGACGAAGTACAATTGGAAGATGATTGCAAAGAGTACCGTTCAAACCTATAGGAATATCGTTTAATGAATGAATTGTAAATAGGGCGATCAGGAGAAAATATGATGAAAGAACAAGTCCCAAAAATTGGAGAAGCAGCTGGTTTCATATACCACGAACTTGAGAATGGTGAATGTAATTTAACCCAACTTAAAAAAAATCTTATATCAAAGGGGTTTGATAACAATACTTCTCTCATGTCCATTGGATGGCTTGCAAGAGAAGATAAACTCGAGCTGGATAAAAAAGGAAATAAGTGGTTTATAAAACTCAGGAACAGGTAAAAATATTACACCTTTTCTTATATAAAGGGCTTATAGTCAATACTTGGTATTACATACGCTTTTGGGTTAAATAGAAAGTGCTTTATTTTAAAAACCAAGTAACTATTCAGCCGGGTTCACTTTCTTAAAACCAATTGCATTAAATAATATAATTACTATCAGTAATATATTATGTTGCTTCCAACACCTGAAGACCTTAAACAAAAGCGAACTGATCTTGGTCTAACCCAGAATGAACTGGCAAAACGTGCAGAAGTCAGCCAGCCGCTGATTGCGCGCATTGAGTCTGGTGATGTTGATCCCAGATTATCGACACTCGGGAAGATATTCGATGCTTTTGAGGAAGCAGAGAAGGAACATATTCTGGTGAAAGATATTATGCATTCGCCGGTTGTACATACCTCTCCTGAGGATTCGGTGGATATTGCAGTACATATTATGGAAGATCATGGTTTTTCACAGGTTCCGGTTATCAAAAACGGTGTTCCGGTCGGAAGTATTTCAGAGGACATGATTATTAAGTCCATGGGAGATAAAAAAACTTCTACCATTTCACAGATGAAAGTTCACGATATGATGGGGGAATCATTTCCCACCGTGTCCCAAACTACAGATATGGTTGTTGTGTCGCATATACTTAAAAAGAGCCCGGCTGTACTGGTGCTGGAGAAGGGGAGGGTGATTGGAGTTATTACCAAACACGATGCCATGAAATTGCTGCACGGACAAGATATATAGTTAAATAGTATATTCTCATAAAAATGTCGAAAACCCGTTGTTAACGTCTGAAATTCGTGTTCCATCATATTATAAAAACAATTGAGTAAAAAAGAGGTATGGGAAATAATGAATAATGAAGATATCTTACTGATGATGCCCGGTCCTGTTCCGGTTGCACCCCGAATACTCCGGTCTATGTCAAAGCCCATGATCAATCACAGAGGCGCGGAATTTTCTGAGATGTATGACGATTGCCGCGAGATTTTAGCTGATATTTTCAAGACTGACAATGACATTTTTGTTATCAGTGGTTCTGGCAGTGCTGCCATGGAAGCTGCTGTTGGATGCACCATCAAAAGCGATGATAAGATTGTTGCCATCGAGAACGGGAAGTTTGGTGAAAGGTTCAAGTTACTTGCAGGTATATATGGGGACGTAGTACCACTCGAGTTCGATTGGGGTGATTCTATCGATCTTGACATGGTCGAAGAAAAACTTGCAGAGGGTGCAAAAGCCGTTACACTCGTGCATAATGAAACATCGGCGGGCATCCTGAACCCTGCAGAAGAGATTGGAAAACTTACCCGGAAATATGGTGCTTTGTTCATCATGGACGGTGTCACATCAATCGGTGGAGATGATGTAAGGGTAGATGAATGGAGTGTTGACATCGCGGTCGTGGGTTCCCAGAAATGTATTGGTGCACCCCCGGGACTTTCAATGATATCGGTCAGTGAGCGTGCGTTCGAGGCAATGGAAGACATAGAAAAGATGCCTTATTACCTTGATCTTAAAGCATACAGGAAGAGTGCCGACAAAGAGAAGACACAGACACCGTACACTCCTGCGATCCCGCTGTTCTATGCACTTCAGGAATCCCTTCATATTGTAATGGAAGAGGGGCTGGATGCCAGGATCAACCGTCACAGGACAGGCGCTGAAGCGGTCCGTGCAGCAGTCAATGCAATGGACATCGAGATGCTTCCGAATCTGGATAGTTATTCTCGCTATTCGAACACGGTCTCTGCGATGAAAGCACCGGAAGGTGTTAGTGGAGATGATATCAAGAAAGATATGCTTAAACGGGGTATCGTCATTGCGGGTGGGCAGGCACGTCTTAGCGGCAAGATATTCAGGATCGGAAGTATGGGTAACATCACGTCAAGGGATATTCTGGTAACTATTCAGGAACTTGAGACCGTGCTCCACAAACGCGGAGTGGTATCGAACATCGGTCCGGGAATTGAAGCAGCAATTAATGTTCTGGATGCACTTTTGTAGATAATATGGCGACAATAGGAATCGTGGACACGACATTCGCACGTTTTGATATGGGGCGTGCTGCAATCGATGAGATACAACAGAATGTATCGGTAAGTATCAGGCGAGTGACAGTGCCCGGTATCAAGGACCTTCCGGTAGCTGCTAAAAAGCTCATCGAGGAAGAAGGTTGTGATATTGTGATAGCGCTCGGTATGCCGGGTGCTCAGGAGAAGGATAAGGTGTGTGCCCATGAAGCATCATCGGGATTGATCCAGGCACAGCTTATTACCAACACCCATATAATTGAAGTCTTCGTCCACGAGGATGAAGCAAAGGATGAGCGTGAACTTGCATTCCTCATGGAGAACCGTGCTCGTGAACATGCACTGAATGCAATCAAACTACTGTTCAAACCCGAACAATTGATAAAGGAAGCAGGTACAGGACAGAGGCAGGGGTTTGAGGATGCCGGTCAGTTAAGGATGTAAATAAACATCATGGACATCATATTAAAATAGTAACAGAATAATTACGGAATCAAATAATATCCCAATGGAGATGAAGATATGACCATTAACCTAGGATTTGTTATAGCTGAGTTCAACAGAGATCTGACGTACCAGATGGAACTTCTGGCGAAAGAGCATGCGGAGTTTTTAGGAGCAAGTGTTAAGGAAACGATTATGGTGCCGGGTGTTTATGATATGCCGCTTGCCATAAAGAAACTATGCAAGCGAGAAGATATTGATGCTGTTGTTACGATTGGAGCTGTAATTGAAGGAGCAACAAAGCATGACGAGATCGTGGTGCAGCAAGCTTCAAGAAAGATCATTGACCTTTCGTTGGAATATGACAAACCTGTAACACTGGGAATTGCAGGACCTGGAATGACCCGGTTGGAAGCTCATAAGCGTGTGGATTATGCCAAACGTGCAGTTGAAGCGGCCGTTAAACTGGTCCAGCGTCTTTAAATATATATTATACAGTATCTGAGGACTATAAATGCCATCTTCAAGACTTGAACGTGTAGAGGAATCGGCGACGATCAGGATTGCAAATATTGCAAACCAGTTAAAAAAGGAAGGCGTTGATGTTATCAGTTTTAGTCTGGGTGAACCGGATTTTGATACACCAAAACATATTTGCAACGCTGCAGCGGATGCCCTGTACCGCGGTGAAACGCACTATGCACCATCTACCGGAATTCCGGAACTCAAGACAGCTATTGCTGAAAAACTTCGTACAGAGAACAAACTGGAGGTCAGTGATTCAAATATACTGGTGACTCCGGGTGCTAAGCAGGCTATCTTCGAGATAATGATGTCGGTTCTCGATGATGGCGAGGAGGCAATACTTTTTGATCCTTCATGGGTGTCATACGATCCATGTATCAAGTTTGCAGGTGCCAACACAGAATGGGTGCCAACGGATTCGGAAAATGGCTTTATTCCTCTGGATCTGGCTGAACATATCAATGATAAAACGCGTCTTATCGTTGTGAACAGCCCATGTAATCCAACTGGTGGAGTTTTTGGCAGTGATGTACTGAAGAACATCGCAGACGTTGCAATTGACCATGACCTTTTGGTGGTTTCGGACGAGATATACGAGAAGATTATCTATGGAAGGGAACACGTGAGTATCGGTGCAATGGATGGGATGCAGGAACGAACGATCACTGTAAATGGTTTTTCAAAAGCCTATGCAATGACAGGCTGGCGGCTGGGTTATGTGAGTGCGCCTTTTGAGGTGCTAAAAGGGATGCTTAAGATTCATTCCCATTCGGTAAGCAGTGCAACGACATTTGCACAGTATGGTGGTGTTGCTGCGCTTAAAGGTTCGCAGGAGACGGTTGCAGAGATGGCAAAAGAGTTTAAGCTCAGGCGTGATATCCTTGTTGATGGCCTGAACGCGGTTGGGATAAAATGCCAGAAGCCAGAAGGTGCATTTTATGCATTTGCAGATGTTAGTGAATACGGAAACGGTGATGAGGTTAGCGAAAAATTACTTGCAGATGCACATGTTGCAGCAACTCCCGGATCTTCATTTGGTTCAAGCGGCAAAAATTTCATCCGCATATCCTATGCGACCTCTCAGGAGCGTATCCGTGAGGCTCTTCGAAGGATTGAAGCTACGTTTGTCTAAAAATTACATCTTAATCGGAAAAGAGGAATCTATAATTACGGATTCCTCTCAAGAACTCTTTTTATGATCCTGCCACTGCTGCATAGGTCGCAAGTATTCGATTTTTCAATTCTTACAACCTTTGCGTGAAATCCGTGTTCATTAAGGTCTTTTTCCAGTTTTTGGACATCAAAAATTTGGTCATATCCTATTGTGATGATATCAGGTTTAATAACTTTCAGTGGCTCAAATATGTCATTCTTACTTCCAAGAATGGCAATGTCAACCATTTTTAATGCATTTACCATTTTCAGACGCTGGCTTTCAGGGATTATTGGTTTTAGTTTATGTTTTATCATAGAATCCCGTGCAACGATTACATATAACTCATCTCCCAGTGCCCGTGACTCGGTGAGATATAACAGGTGTCCTGGGTGCAAAAGGTCAAATGTTCCGGTTGCAAGTACTCGTGTCATTGAATCACCCTTTTTTGCATGAGTCAGGTAGATAGATGTCAACCTTAATAATGTTACTGAAACTGTGTGAACTACTCCACGCTTACGCATGGAGCTTCTTGCTTCATTCTTTGAACCA
>CAZQWP010000097.1:0-6258 GCA_964597005.1 uncultured Methanosarcinales archaeon
ACTATGGTTTGTCCCAACCGCAGCAGAGCTGCGGGGTATAATTATTAAGATAAATTTTCTATAATTGTTGGCGAATGGTTGCGTTTTGTTCTTTTTAGTCCATAAGAAATTAATCATCTATGTTTCGTCATAATCAATATCAATCAACTGGTTTTGGTAGGCTGAATAGTTACAAATTATGTACAAAATAAACGTTCCTTTCATCATCAAGTGTTGGCTCCCCTGCGAATTGGAAACTTATAAATTCAGCCTCCAAATACTGAAATTTAGGATTGCTGCAAATGATACCCAGAAAAGATATGGAACAAGCAAATACGATGCATTTCTATTAATATTGTTAAACTGGTAGATCGTAAGCAATATGGCAAACCATAGAACCACAATCTCCAGAAAAGCGTAAAAAGGACTTTGAAGGGCGAAAAACAGGAATGACCAGACTATGTTCAATGTAAGTTGAAAAGAGAAAACCAATATGCAGGATCGAACTTTTCTTTCATTTATTCCCTCTATCAAAACCAAATATAAGGAGATTCCCATCAGGGTAAACAAGAAGATCCAAACAGGAGCAAAAACCCAGTTTGGTGGACTGAAAAACGGCTTTTGGAGAGTAGCATACCATCCCGGAATCGAAGGAGAAGTAAATATTGACCCTATTACCCCAGCCATCTGACAAATAGCAATCGAGATCATTAATTTAGTAGCATTACCAAATTTCATTGTTATACCCAACCCCTAAATAAACGTCTGGTCAATTGTTCCGTGATCCTGCCAACTTTCGAGGGATGAAATATACTGCATACTCCCAGGTTAGCCGATAGACATTCTTTCCCCATATTGAGATATGTGTCTTATTGCCATATAGATTTCTATCATTTAACGGATCATAAATTCGATGTTCAGGTAGGGTATAACTAAAAAGCTTCAATACATGCAGGTTTTGTGGAAACGATTACAAAACATAGGAAAATGTTAAGATTAATGAAATTAATAAACAATATTTGTGGGAATTAGTGGGGTATGATTCGATGTTGGATTATAACTTGATACTGATAGGTACAGGTTCTTCAATGAACTTAATTGGACCGATGATAGATGCAAATCCTGATATAAAAATTGCAATTATCGATAAGGATGAACCCGGGGGGATATGTCTTACAAGAGGATGCATACCATCCAAATTATTACTTTATCCGGCAGAACTTATCAGGGAAATTGGGACCGCATGGAAATTCAACATTGATGCAAAAATAAACAAAATCGATTTTAAGAAGATAATGGAGAAGATGAGAAACACCATATCAGAAGACATCGGTCTGATACGAGAAGGGCTTTACAACAATAAAAACATGGATTATTACCCTGAAGTTGCAGAATTCGTTGCTCCTTATACATTGAAAATCGAAAATGAGACCATTACATCAAAAATGATGCTTCTATGCACGGGTTCGAAGATCACGGTGCCACCTGTGAAGGGATTAGACGATGTGGACTATCTCACAAGCGATACGATACTTAAGATGACAGAACTTCCGGAAAGTCTTGCCATCATAGGTGGGGGATACATAGCAGCAGAATATGGACATTTTTTTTCTTCAATGGGAAGCAAAGTGACAATCATCGGAAGGAATCCCCAGTTCATTCCAGAGGAGGAGTCGGAGGTTTCAGAACTGGCAAAGAAAGTAATGTCAAGACACATGAATTTAATCACCAATCATGAAGTAATTGAAGTGGAATTGGGTGATGATGGAAAGAAAAAGGTAACTGCAAAGGACAGAAGTAGCGGTAAAGAGATCTTTGTGGATGTGGAGGAAATTCTTGTTGCTACAGGAAGGGAACCAAATACAGACATATTGCATCCTGAAAAGGGGGAAATAGAAACTGACAACCGAGGGTGGATTGTTGTAAACGAGTATCTTGAAACTTCACAGCCAAACATCTGGGCATTTGGGGATGCCAACGGAAAATACCTTTTCAAGCATGTGGCAAATTATGAATCAACTATCGTTTATTATAATGCGGTTTTGAAGAAAAATATAAAGGTTGACTACCATGCAGTACCGCATGCAGTTTTCTCATACCCCGAAATAGCCAGCGTGGGATTGAGGGAAAAGGAAGCCATTGAAAAATATGGAGAAGATAATGTACTCATAGGTTTCAAAAGATATGAAGAAACTGCCAAAGGTCATGCCATGGAAGTGAAGGATTATTTTGTAAAGGTCATTGTGGAAATGGATACTGACAGGATTCTTGGAGCACATGTAATTGGTCCGAATGCATCGATCCTTATCCATGAGATCATACCTCTTATGTATACTCCGGATCAGAGTGCAGGTCCCATCAGAAATGGCATGACCATACATCCGGCACTGAGCGAGGTTGTTTCCAGAGCATTTAATTCACTGATGCCACCTGTTCATTATCATCATAGTCTTAAGCACTTACAGTAAACATCGTCTTATGTTGTGTTAGTGCCAAAATGTTCGGGTGGGAAAATATGAAAGCGATCGCAGTTATTCCGGAAGATAAAAGCAGTGCCCGGATTATTAATGTGGACACCCCCACCATTACCGCCGACCAGATACTTGTGAAAGTAAAGCTGGTTGGACTTGACGGAACCGATCAGGAGATCAACGAGGGGTTTTACGGCGAACTTCCTGAAAATGAAAAAATGCTGATCTTCGGCCATGAATCTCTGGGTGAGGTTGTCGAGGTCGGGACAGAGGTGAAAGCATTAAAACCGGGTGATATGGTCGTTGCTACTGTAAGGAGACCTGATGATTGTATCAATTGTCAGGCCGGAGAATACGATATGTGTCTTAAAGGGGATTACACCGAACGGGGAATCAAAGGAAGACACGGTTTTCTTTCAGAATACTATGCAGATGAGGAACGGTTTCTTGTAAAGGTTCCGGAGGAGCTAGGAGATATGGGGGTCTTTCTGGAACCGACGAGCATTGCCGAGAAAGCGGTAAGAACAGCCTTTACCGTACAAAAAAGAATGAGATGGGAACCAAGTACTGCCATGGTAACTGGCACTGGATTTCTTGGTCTTGTCACTGCCATGCTTTTAAAGCTCCGGGGTTTGGAGGTCATTTCTGTTGACAGGTCTGATGATGCGTATAAGGACGGGATATTTTCAGAACTTGGTATCCTCCACTTTAATACAAAAAAAATTAAGCTGCATGAAATTCCGCATGAGATAGGCAGGCAGATCGACATAATAGTCGAAATGACCGGTAATTCAGGTGTTGCCATACATTCAATAATGGTTGCAGGAACAAACTCAGTTGTTGTACTGGCATCGATCACTGGCGGTGACAGACGTATAGAAATATGCGGCGATTGTTTTAACCAGAGTCTTGTGCTGGGTAATAAAATCATCATGGGAATCATCAACGCTCACAGGAGGGACTTTGAGCAGGGAATTGCCGACCTCCAGACTGCTGAAACTCAATTTCCCGGTCTTCTTGCAAAGCTGATAACAGCCAGATATCCACCTGAAAATATCCATGAAGCTCTAACTTCCCTGAGTGAAAATATAAAAGTGGTAATTGAATTTTGAAGGTTCGAACAATCTATAAAGGAAATATGACTCGAAATATCGTTCTGGGAAATCAATCCCTGCTGATCAATATAGATAAATGGTTCCAGGTGAGGGATATATATTTTCCCCATGTTGGCCAGGAAAATCACCTGATAGGACACGCCCAGAAAATAGGTGTTTATGTTGATGGAAGGCTTTCATGGGTCAATGAATCAGGGTGGGAAAGGCGACCTGCTTACAAGAACGATACACTGGTGACCGATAATCTGGCAAGAAACAAGGATATTGGTATTGAGTTGAAACTTGAGGAGAATGTCGATTGTAATGAAAACATATTCATCAGAAAGATAACTGTAAGGAATAAACGGAAAAATCAAAGAGAAATCCGCCTGTTCTTTAACCACGACTTCCATCTCTATGGCGACGGAATCGGGGATACGGCAGTTTACCAGATGGATCACAATGTGATAATACATTACAAGAAAGCTAGGTATTTTCTGATAGGTATACTGAGGTCAGATCATAAAGAAGCGATTACCACCGACATTGATGACTATGCCATCGGTCAGACAGAAGTTAAGAATTACGAAGGAACGTTCAAGGATGCAGAAGACGGTGTTCTATCGAAAAATCCAGTTGCACAGGGTTTTGTAGATTCAACTGTTGGCATCCATCTCAATATACCGGGCAACTCTTCCAGAGTTGTCTACTACTACATGACCGCAGGAAAGAACTTCAATGAGGCATATGCACTGAATGACCTTGTCATGGATACCGGACCTGACAGCTTGTTAAAGAATACAGAGATGTCCCAGAGTTCGTGGGTGAACCAGACCACCATCGACCTTTCTGATCTTGACCCAAGACTCAGGAATCTCTACAAGAGATCGTTGTTGATCATAAAAACCCAGACAGACAGGGGTGGTGCCATCATAGCAGCAAATGACTCAGATAACCTGCAGTTCAACAGGGATACCTACAGTTATATGTGGCCTAGGGATGGAGCGCTTGTTGCTATTGCCATGATAAAAGCAGGATTTGCGGATTTTACGAAACCTTTCTTCACGTTCTGCAGGGATGTGCTATGGTGGACAGGATGCTTGCTCCACAAGTATAATCCTGATAAGACCCTTGGGAGCAGCTGGCACCCATGGGTGAACTATGGCAAACCATCCCTACCCATCCAGGAAGATGAGACCGGACTGGTGATCTATGCCTTATGGGAATATTACCAGGCAACTAATGATCTTGAATTTATAAAGGAACTCTATGAGCCGCTGGTAAAGAAGGCAGTGTTTTTCATGGACGACTACCGTTACTCCAATGAACTTCCTGTGGAAAGCTACGACCTGTGGGAGGAAAGAAGGGGTATCTTTACTTTTACATCATCAGCAGTTTATGCGGGGCTGATCTCGGCGGAACAAATCGGATTATTACTAAAGGACCCGGTGATATGCCATATTTGCCATAACAGATATCAGAATCTCAAAAGTGCAATAATAGATAAGCTCTTTGACAGCAAAAAAGGGGTCTTTTCCAGAGGTATACAGTATGAGGAAGGGGACCTTGACCGGAAAATAATTGACCGGACAGTTGACAGCAGCGCATATGGTATATTCGAGTTCAATGTGCTTCCAGCTGATGACCCACGAGTGGTCAGGACAATGAGAAATGTGGAAGAGCAGCTCTGGGTTCAGGGGAAAGGTGGTTTAGCGAGATATGAGGACGATAACTATCATCGAATGACAAATGAAGCCCCGGGCAATCCATGGATAATATGCACACTCTGGCTCGCTAAGTGGTATATTGCAAAAGCAAAAGGAATCGATGATCTCAAAAAAGCACTTGAACTGATCAACTGGGTTGCTGACCATTCCCTGAAAACAGGGATAATGCCAGAGCAAGTTCATCCCTTCACCGGAGAGTCGCTCTCTGTGGCTCCTCTAACCTGGAGCCATGCAGAGTTTGTGGACACAATCACAAAATACGTGGAAAGAAGAGTGAACCTAAGCAATCAAGGAATTTAATAACTGGTTAATTTGAATCAATTATTTATTAGAATTTGTATGAAAATTTCAAAAATGGCGATAGTAAATATTCATATGGAAAATAGTGGGAGGTGAATAAATGAAGACAGAATCTAAGAAAAAAGGTGAATACGAATGTAAAGTATGCAATATGACCTTTTCCTCGAAGGAAGAGTTCGATAAGCACAACTCTAAAGAGCATAAGGACTAGTTAATATGTCTGTGGGGCTGTAAAGTCCTTTGGTGTTGAAGTTACTCTGGGTAGGATATAACTTTACTCTGATGCCGAATATTCCACATTTTCATGTTTATGAAAAAAAAGTTATGTACAACACCAAATTTTCGTACAGTCTCTATTTTTTACTAAATAGTCCTGTGAGATCTAAAACTAATATATATCAGTAGCTACTGGTTTATAATTTTTTTTGTTTTTTACGATCAAGAAATCATCGGGGAATTGTGATAATATGGAACTTGGAATTATTGGTCTCGGCAAGATGAGTGGGAACATTGCCCTTCAATGTGTTGAAAAAGGGATCTTTGTGGTTGGAAAAGCGAGGAGGAGGAAACCCGACCTCACAGAGAAAGGTGTAAAACTCGTAGAGGAATACGATCTGATTGTTTTTGAAGATCTAAAGATCAAGAACCTTGTTAAGAACTCGAAATTAGCTAAGTCTATTCACGATG
>CAZQWP010000098.1:0-6255 GCA_964597005.1 uncultured Methanosarcinales archaeon
GCAAATCAATGTTGATCAGTACCTTAAAATAACTGGAAAATGATATTGTGCCTCTATTTGTAACTATTCAGCCTACAAAAACCAGTTGATTGATATTGATTTTGACGAAACATAGTTGTTTGATTTTTTACGGATTAAAAAGAACAAAACGCAATCATTCGCCAACAATTATAGAAAATTTATTCACAGAAATTTTCTCATTAAATCTTTGTGCCGATGGTTATTGATAGTGTTTTGCATAGGCTGAATAGTTACATCTATTTAACAATTCCACCTTTACTTGCAGGACCAACCGACTTTTGATATCGCGCAAGATATCCTGTTCCAACAACCTTTGAGGGTGGTGTAATTGATTCACGTCTTTCTTTCAGCACTTCCTCAGCTACGCGAAGGTTCAATGTTCTCTTTGGTATGTCTATCTCAATTTCGTCCCCGTCCTGAACAAGCGCAATGGGTCCATTATCGATAGCTTCTGGGCACACGTGGCCTATGCAGG
The DNA here is from genome assembly GCA_964597005.1 of uncultured Methanosarcinales archaeon. Classification (GTDB taxonomy): domain Archaea; phylum Halobacteriota; class Methanosarcinia; order Methanosarcinales; family Methanosarcinaceae; genus JAFGQV01. Next base: position 497 of record CAZQWP010000098.1, read on the forward strand.
GTCCGCGCGTTCCTCCTGAGAAACGCCCATCGGTTATCAATGCAACCGAATCGATGAGCCCCATCCCCGCGATAGCAGATGTGGGAGATAACATTTCCCGCATTCCGGGTCCACCTTTCGGACCTTCATAGCGGATGACCACTACATCCCCGGATTTGATCTCCTTATTCATGATTCCCCTCATGGCGTCTTCTTCACTATCGTATACTCGGGCTGGACCTTTGTGCATGAGCATCTCTGGATCAACAGCGGACTGCTTTATCACTGCACACTCCGGAGCAAGTGTTCCTTTAAGGATTGCAATGCCGCCATCAGGATGCAGTGGATTCTCCAGTGTTGAGATTATATTTTTGTTTGTCTTTGGGTTTTCTATAATTAGTTTCTCAAGGTTTTCACCAAGCGTTTTTCCTGTAACGGTTCTTGCATCCAGTGCCAGTATTGGCGCAAGACGCTGGATAATTGCCTGTACGCCACCTGCCCTATCAAAATCAATCATGAAATTACTGCCACCTGGTCGCAGGGCCACAAGGTGTGGTGTGGTTTTGCTTAATTTATCAAATAATTGAATTGGAAGTTCAAGTCCAAATTCGTGTGCGATGGCAGGTAAATGCAGGGTTGTATTGGTACTTCCACCGATTGCCATATCAACCTTGATTGCATTTTCAATGGATTCCTGTGTCACAATCTGCCTTGGTGTCACTCCTTCCATCACCATCCTGACCAACCGCTCTCCAGATTCTTTTGCAATCCGCGTCTTTTTGGCATCTACTGCATGTGCAGTCCCGCAACCCGGGAGACTCAACCCGAGTGCCTCTGTAAGACATGCCATTGTATTGGCTGTAAACAATCCGGCACAAGAACCAGCACCGCTACAGGATATATTTTCTATCCTCTTAAGTTCAGAATCGGATATTGCACCGCTCTGGTATGCGCCCACTCCTTCAAAGACAGATATGAGATCACGATATTCGTCACCGACAAAACCCGGAAGCATGGGTCCACCCGTTACTACGATTGCAGGTATATCGAGTCTTCCTGCAGCCATCAGGTGGCCTGGTATGATCTTGTCGCATGCCGAGATCAGGACCATACCATCGAACTGGTGTGCTTGTATCATAAGTTCAATGGTATCTTCGATCGCTTCACGGCTTGGAAGTGAGTATTTCATACCCTCGTGACCCATTGCTATTCCATCGCAAACGCCAATGGTGTGGAACTCAAAAGGAACGCCCCCTGCATTTCTAATTCCTGCTTTTACGGCTTGTGCCAGTTTATCAAGGTGTATGTGACCCGGAATGATTTCGTTCCATGAATTAACCACCGCTATAAACGGTTTATCCATCTCTGAATCCGTTATACCAGTAGCTTTCAGAAGTGAGCGATGTGGCGCACGCTCAAGTCCTTTTTTGATATTGTCACTTCTCATTAAATCGCCTCATTTATGTGTTATATGAATAAAGTACCTATGTAATGGAGATATAAGTATACTTTCATAATAGAACACATATATGTATGTGGAACACCGGATGCCAAAAATAATGGTGTGCACATTTGTCTGAACATCTACAATAAACAGTTTTGCATAATATTCATACAATGGCATACAATTTTTATTCCGGTTCATATTGAATCATACGTATGGCATACAATGTCAGTAGCTGGCATAAAAATATATAATAGGTAATATACAACACAGAACATGAAAGTCGTAATCATAGATGGGTATGTGGACGAACCTGCATGTCTCGGTGTACCTCCTTACATATCTCCTTATCCCAGATACCTTGCAGGTGCGCTTCGAGAACGTAAAATTTCGTGTGACGATATATTTTATGTCACAATTGACCAGCTACGCACGGCTTCTGTTGATAATAAAAAAATCATCGAGAGTGCAGATATTGTGATTGTTATTGCGGGTATAACTGTTCCCGGTAAATACCTGCGTGCATCTCCAATCACACCATCTGAAATTGAAAGTATATTAAGGGCTGTATCCGGAACAAAGGTTTTCGGGGGGCCTATACGCCTTGGATTCAGTAAAGAAGGTGGAAGAGCTGCTGCAACAATTGGAATTGATGGGGAAGATGTGGTGCTGGCAAAGGGTGATGTGGAAGCTTTTGTATATGATCTGTTCCAGAGCAGTTCTCATTTTTGCAATCCGGAAAAGGTAGAACACCGTTTTAGGACCGTGGAGGAGATTGCACGGTGGGCAGTCAAAGGGACATTTATAATCAAACAGCATCCAGATTTCCCGCATCTCATGTGTGAACTTGAAACCTACCGTGGATGCGGACGCAAAAAACACTGTTCATTCTGTACAGAACCTTTCTATGGGGCATCCGATTATCGTGCAGTTCAGGATGTGATCTCAGAAGTAAGCGCGCTATATGCTGCAGGTGCCAGATACTTCAGGATTGGGCGGCAACCAGACCTGTTTACCTATTATGGCGTGGATAAAGGGGGAGACATTCCAGAGCCGAATCCTGAAATCATCGAATCGCTCTACCGGGGCATCCGTAATGCTGCACCAAAGTTGCGTGTTCTGCACATGGACAATGCAAATCCGGCAACAATTGCCACATTTCCAGACCTGTGCCGCGAAATTATGAAAACGATCATAAAATATCATACATCAGGTGATGTGGCAGCGCTCGGGATGGAAAGTGCAGATCCAGAGGTTGTCATTGCCAACGACCTCAAAGCAATGCCAGATGATGTGTTTGATGCTATCAAATTAATAAACGATGTTGGGGCAGCACGCGGGGATAACGGTCTTCCGGAATTTTTACCTGGTTTGAACTTTGTTCATGGACTGTGTGGTGAGACCAAGAAGACCTTTGAGATGAACTATGATTTCCTGAAACGAGTACTCGAGTCGGGTCTTCTTATTCGGCGCATAAACATAAGGCAGTTGATGGCATTTCCCGGAACTATGATGTATGGCAATGATATACTAGTAAAAAAACACAAAAAACAGTTCTTGAAATACAAGGAAATGGTCCGAAGGGACATCGACCTGCCAATGCTTCGAAGAATTGTACCAACAGGAACTGTGCTGCGTGATGTGATGTGCGAGGTCAGCGACAATATAACTTTCGGGCGCCAGTTTGGTTCTTATCCGATCCTTGTTGGTATCCCGGAAAAACTTCCAACTGGAAGATTCATGGATGTAACGGTTACAGGACACGGTCACCGCTCGATCACTGGCATTCCATATCCCCTTGAAATAAACAACACGTCGTTTTCATTGATTAAAGAACTTCCCGGTGTAGGGAAAAAAAGGGCAGCAGAAATCCTTCGCGGCGTACCCTATGAAGACGAGGAGGATTTAATAACGAGGGTTGAGAATGGAAAAGAGTTAATCCAATATATAAAGATATGAACTCCTATTTTATTGCCCCTTATACTATCTAATCAATTTTTTCATCAGTTCAGTATCCTTAAGTATGTTGGCACTCACAAAACTGCCAACTATAATATTCATGTAAAACGTAAGTGCACGCCATGCAACTATTGTAATTCCGAGCAGTGATGAGGTCACAAATACCGAGAATAGAGGTGTAGCTCCAAATTCTGCCACCCCGCTGGCACCCGGGGTTGCAGGTATGACCATAAAGATGGAAAGCAGCACCTGGGCTGCAAATACGATAACTAGGGGTGGGTTTTGATTAAGTCCTATGAGGATCATCGGCAGCATGGTATACTCAACAATCCAGAATAACAGAGTATATACTACGCCGTACAAAAGTCCTCTTCGACCTTCTGTCAAAAAAAGCCAGACACTGTTGTGGAAATGTTCAAGTTCCGAATCAACCCGATGGAGAACGTTGGAAAGTGCAGCGTCTGTTTTATTACCCAATATACGTACAATGCGGCCTACTACAGCATGCATCACCATTCTTGTATGTTCGGGTTTCCACATTCCGTACAGAAACAAAACAAGAACTAAAATCAAAAAGGCATCTGACACAACGAATACTGCATCGAATTGATAATCCGACAGAATGTCACGAAAGATGTACAATGCAAAAGGTGCAGCAGTCAATAGTAAAATCGCATCCAAAAGCCTTTCGACGATAACTACCGCAGTCGCACGCCCGATTGGTATCCTGTTCTGGTGTAACAGGTGGATCCTTAAAGGTTCACCACCCGCAGATGAAGGGGTGACTGCCGCGGCAAGTGTGCTGGAAATCACAATTTCAACAGACTGTAAGGAGTCCAGTTCATAACCAAGGGACTTGCACATGTTTTTTGTTCGCATACCCCATATCACATACGAAAATACATGCAAAGCAGCCGCAGCAAAAATATATTCATATCTCACATGCAGAATTGCCTCAATGGTCGTTGGATCTATTGTAAGCGTAAGAACTACTACGATCGAAAATACGCTTATCATGAGAGACAATGTTAGCCATTTTCCAAACGTATTCATATCATTACGATCTAGATATTAAATGTATTTTTAAGAGCCGTTGTCTGGAAAATCCAATTCTGGATTAATAAGGTTTTCATTGACACGTGAACCTTTTCTTATTGTAATCTCTGGCCAGATTTTAACATTTGAATGTATTGTTACATTATCGCCAATAGTTACTTTTGGACCTATTACGGTACCATTTTCAAGACTGCAATTTTTCCCGATCACTGTATTCTTATCTATAATTGAACCTGATGCATTTGAGTTCTCCCCGATGGTCACATCGTTAAATATATACGATGATAGGATTCTGGAATCGTCCTTGATCACGCAGTTTGCACTTATTACGGTGTATGGTCCAATCAGGACGTTATCTCCGATAGTCACGTTTTCCCCGATAACAATTGGTCCTACAAGTGCTGAATTTGAACCAATTGATACATTATGTTCCACCCTCAGGGGACCTTTGATGCGCGCATCTTTCGTTTTGAAGTGTCCTCCAATCGTAGTTTCTGGCAGGGATTCAAGCATCCAGCGCTGTGCCTGCCTGTATGCTGCCGGACTTCCTACATCCGTCCATTGTCCGCAGACAAGCAGACCGTTAATTTTTTTCCCTTTGGCCAGAATTGCGGGAAATAGATCTTTGGCAAAATCGTATTTAGTATTTGATGGGATCCAGTCAAATATTTCGGGGTTGCACATGTATATGCCCGTGCTTGCCAGATTGCTGAATATCTCACCAGGCCCTGGTTTCTCCAAAAAGCGGTGTATCCGGTTATTGACATCCATGTCGGCGATACCAAATTCCCGTGGGTCATCGATCGATATCAATCCTATTGTCACCAGCGAATCAGCTATAATGTGGAATCTGTACATCTCACGAAGGTTCAGGTTCAGTACATGATCCCCGCCAAGTACAATAAACGGCTCGTTGCAGAGGAGTTCTTCAGCGTTTTTTACGCCTCCTGCAGTTCCTAATCTCTCATCCTCATACACATATTCGATATGTACCCCAAACATGCGTCCATCCCCCAGTTGCATCTCTATCATTTCAGCCATGTATCCGAGTGTTACCACAATGTCAGTAAAACCCTCTTTTGCAAGATGTTCGATTAAATGCACAACAGACGGTTTGTTTAAAATAGGAATGCTCGGCTTTGGCCGTTCAAATGTTAATGGACGTAGTCTTGTGCCCTCTCCGCCACACATAATACAAGCTTTCATAGCTTTTATAAGGTTTTTTTTGTTTATATTAATACCGATTATAAGTTAATATTGATTTAACTACCACTACAATTTCTAAGATACTTACCCTATCATTTTTACTTACAGCTTTGTT
>CAZQWP010000099.1:0-6206 GCA_964597005.1 uncultured Methanosarcinales archaeon
TAAATCGATTTTATCACCATTCCGACACAATAGTAAAGTAATCTGCGTGGAGTCGCAGAAGGATTAATTTGTACTAATTGTAAAGCGCCGGGGTTGGGATTCGAACCCAAGCATCCCGTAAGGGAAAACAGGTCTCGAGCCTGCCGCGTATAGACTCCGCGGCTTATTATTTCCGTTGGATTAGTCCGCTCTGCCACCCCGGCATTGCTGTTTCTGAAAGCTTTTATCTGTTATATATGTGTCGAGAAAATGGAAGAAAGCACTGAATGACGTCTAAAAATCCATCAAAGAACTCTGGTTTTTAATATCATCCTTTTTCTTGGATTTGGGTTCTGGTTTTGGCTCATCATTTCCGCTTGGCAGTTCGATCCATCCGTAACGTCCACCACCGCCGGGATGGATGATAACGTCCCCGCGCCGGAATGCAAGTATAGCATCAACGATCTTCCTATCCACCAGACCAAGTTCATCAGGTTCGGCATTAAGAAGTACCGCCAGCTCACTGCCGAATTTTTCCACAAGTGGACCCCAGGCACTCTGCACTCCCTTTGTGCTGATGCTTGAATGGCCCAATGCCATCATAATGATCTCCGCAAGAGGGATGAGATGCATGTACTCCGGGCGGTATTCCGGGTGCACTGGCTCATCGAAATCAGCCAGTTCGTTTATGCGGTCATACACACCCTTCTTGATACGCCCGCTGCAGGAGCAACGCCAGTTCCTTTTCAGGCATTCCTCAAGCGTGTAATCCTTAAAACACTTGATGCATGCCGACAGGTTGTATTTTCCCTCCTGCGGATAAAAACCAACATTGAGCGTGGAATTGTAACCGTTCTTCCTCAGGATCGCCTTTTCCAGTCCCTCAAAGGTGATATCAGGCACCTCGAAGCGTGTGAACTCCCGGGCAAGTTTGTTTGACCACGGCGAATGAGCATCCGAGTTCGAAAGGAACGTCAGCCTCTGCAGCTCTTTGATACGGTCTGCATAATCGCTATCTGCGCTTAAGCCCAGTTCCACAAAGGAAACGTAATCCGTCATATCCCTGTAGCAGCTTTCAAGGGAATCATGTGCAGCATACAGCGCAGTCCATGGTGTGAATGCATGTGCAGGTCCTATCATCGCCCCGACGTCCTTTGCAGCTTCAGCAATGATGCTACCGTCCAGTTTCACTGTCGGGCGCCCATCAACTGCAAGGTTTCCATACTTCCCCATCATCTCTGCCAGCTCTTCAGCTTTTGAAACGGAAGGCAATATCAACACGTGGTGAACACGGTTCTTATCTTCGATCTCAGTTGTAAGTACAAAATAAGTATCGTTTATCTGGACCGTTTCATCATCCACAGCCGCCTGCTTGATATCCAGCAGCCATTTTGGGTGAATACAGTCACCGGTCCCGACAAGATCAATCCCCTTCTTTGCCGCTTCCACTGCAATAGTTGGCAGTTCCATTTTATTAGAACATGCCATGGAATATTTTGAATGGATATGGAGGTCGGCATTGATCTGCATGAAAACCCTTATCCGATGTATCTCAAGTCTTCGTCACTTGTTCTTGTATCCGGTAAATACTGTTGTTTTTGTTGCTCCATCTCCAGGATCTGTGCAGCGATCTTTTCCATCTCCTTTGCCCGCTCTTCAAGCGGTCCCATATCAATCTCGATCTTGAAGATATCGCTGATCACCCGGAGCAAGGATTGTGCACTTTTCGGGTCTACCAAATAACCGGATGTGAATCCCATAAGGCACGCAGCATCAATATTCCTGAACTTACTGAGCCCCAACAGCAGCCCGGAAACACCGATTATTCCGCCACCGGGTTCACTTTCTTTAAAATCAATGTCATATTCATCCAAGTCCTCGATCATGGCAAGGTTGTTCACTGCACCGATGACCTCGTCTGTGTGTGTCAACTGACCTGTGGGAAATCCCCCGAGTGTATATATCCTTGAAACCCCGAGTTCTTCTGCAATGTCTAAATACAGTCCGCAGAGTTCATAATGACCCCTTGTGTTCGAACTCTGGTGGTCACCAACCAGGATAAGTAGATTAATATTATTTGCCTTGCAGGTGTATATCTCATTGTTCACAAGCCGTACTGTGCTGTCCTCATTCACCATCACCTGTGGAGGGAAATAAGGCGAATATATCTCTATGACCTTCTCAGCATTTAACTCCTCTATGAGGTGTTCTGCCACAAGTTTTCCAACATGTCCAACTCCGGGAAGACCAACCAACAATACTGGGTTTTTCAACTGGATGTCAGTTTTCAAGCGGATAACCTTTGTTTCTTTCATACTACATCCTCGATCTTTTGGCCAGTCTGCGGTATTTTCCGTAAGGGTCAAGTGGTGAAAAACGGGCCGGACGTGGATTTATGGTTTTCCCGCTGCATTTTGGGCAGGTCTCTTCCATTGTATATCTTCTGCACTGTGCACATTTGCGGATCCTAAACCCCAAAAACATCACGCCTTTACGGATTCAATATGCCTGTGGAAGACTCCTTTACCACCTATTTTTTCTATTGTTTCGATGGCAATAGTTGCTGATTTCTTCAGGACGGCCTCTGCGGTCTTGTAATCCGGTGCTATCACTTTGATGCGGTATCTTGGTGCACCGACATAACTTATCTCGACCTCGACCTCATCCTCTTTTACTTTATTTGCTTCATTAAGTGATTTCTTTATGACATCAATGCCGTTTGGAAGGTTGCAGGTAAGGTCCACATAGCCGGCAATATCTACGAATGGGAGTTTTATGTTTTCCTTTGCGATCTTGCTAATGCTGTCTACAACATTTTTGTTAATACCAATATCCTTAAAGGTTTTCATGTCGCTTATTACAGCTTCTTCAAATGCAAGGAAGGCACTACCAAACTGGTCCAGAAGTTTATGCCGTATCTTTTCCATGATCTCTTCATCGGTATTTGTTTCCTCGGCCACGAATTCGAGCCATTTGGCAGCCTTTTGTTCGTTTTTCCAATCCTGTATCTTTGCCCGCTTCTGATGATCATTGACATCTTTTAACGAAAGGTCGATGTGACGACGCGACAGATCAACGGTCAACACTTTACATACAATTTTCTGACCTTCTCGTACGTAGTCCCGTACGTATTTTACCCATCCCGCTTTAATCTCGGAAATATGTATGAAACCTTCTTTCCCGCCAAATTCTTCCAGCATGACATAGGCTCCGAAATCGGTCACATCTCTGACGGTGCATACTACAAAATCACCAATTTCCGGCCAGTTATTGGTATCCATCACGCATCACTTTGTATATTTACTCAAGGACTTCAAGAATATGTGTTGTTATTGTAGATTTTCCGCCGGTTGGTTCTGCAAGGGTCCTGCCGCACACAAGGCATTTCACATTGCGGCTTGCACTTCCGAAAATAACCTGCTCGTTCTCACAATCATTGCACTTTACACGTAAAAATCTGCTTTTTGGGCTGGCCATCAAAATCACTCCTTAAAATCGAATTTCTTTGCTCTGAAACAGGGGCGCTGATGTGATTTGTTGCACACGGTGCAGCGATATTTAAGAGCTACCCTCTTTGTGGGTTTGTCGCCACCCGGCACCTTTGAGAATTTACCACTGTTTCCAATCCCACTCTGGCGTTTCTTCTGCCGTGCAATATGTGTCATAGTTGACGGTTTACCCTTTTTGACCCTTTCTGCAATATGCTCCGTATGTTTTTTGCAGAAGGGGCAGTGTGTCCTAAATCTTTTTGGAATCTTCATAAGTTACACCTTTTATGATCTTAAATTAATTAGCTGGAATCAACTTTGCAATGTTTCGCTTAACCAGTCCCATAGCATTTACGGACGGTAAAACTATAACATCGTCTGCATGTAATGTATAATTGCGGTCATCCACAGCTTTAAATGTTGGCATGTCATTCAGTATTCGCACAACAACGTACTCCTTATTTATATCACTTTTGCCTACATCACCTTTGCTGCCGTCATTTGTTGTTACTGCAGGCGGTGCCTTTTTCTGTGTATCAAGTGACGATGGAATAGGAACATCCGGTTTTTTTTGCACGGCAGTCTGAATGGCTTTCGGTACTGTTCGAGCTGTGGGTACAGCACCTGGATTAAGTATGGGTTCCAGCAGTTCGTTGCGTGCCATATTTATTGCGGACAGAACGGCATCGTATACTTTCTTCTCGACGGGAAGCAGTTTGTCCAGATCAGATTTTGAAGACCGGTTCGAGAATGCATGTGATGTAGCGCGGCTTGTGATCTTGCGTATTCGGAGCATAAAAATATCTTCGACGTTGTTGATAGCACTTTGCAGTTCATCATCCAGCATCTTCGATTCCACTGAACGGGGATTGTTAATCTTTTTTATCTCATCCTCCAGTTCGCGGATGTATTTGTCCACGCTTGCAAACAAATCATGGTTAAGTGGTTGTAATGCTGAGCTGCTTTCGTCACGGCGTATGTTCTTCAGTTCGTTGTTATCCATGTTCTGCCGCTCCTCTGCACATCATGTACACAGCGGCGTATTCAGGCAGCTCCTGTGTGCCTTCATCCACTGTGAACTCGTTGCCTTTCATCTGTACTCCAAAAGGTTTTATCACTTTTAATGGTACCGCCTTGTCCCCGAATACCACCGCATCGTTCAAAGGTTGAAAGGTCGCGAGCTGTGAGATGGAAAGTGAGGTCACCTGCATCCCGGACCCCCCGTGAAGCGAACCCGGAAGGCGTATCAGGCGTTTGACATCACCGGTCACGGGTTCGTCCACGCTTGCTGATAACTCGGTTACTGCCTGCTCTGCCAGATTTTTTAAAAACGGTTTAGGGATACTTGAGACGGCATCCATGTTGCCTTTTTTGAGACGCGATATCTGGTGTTCATCGGTAAAAACATTCACCAGAAGCTCTGCCTTTATTTTTCCAATACCGTCAAAAGCCATGAATTTCTTGATGGGATCGTCCTGTTTTGCGATGCCTGAGAGGTATGATATGATGTAGCGGTTGATCCTTCCGCCCCATCCTCCTTCGTCCTCAGCAGGGAATACGAAAACCTCTGCGCTCTCACGCCCGGCATCACCGCTTATTTCCTTTTTTCCGAAGACGCGGTCCAGTTCAAATCCCCGGCTGCTTACGTAGTCCACGATCTCGCGCCGCTCGGCACTTCCGAGGGAGAGGACACGGGGGTCGATGATGTGGAAGTGATAGCCCCGCCCGCCTGAGAACACCACATGGATATCGTTTTCTGAGAATCCGAAGTCATCGAGCAGGAAGTCAAGGAGCTTGAGGGATTCCTGTTTGACGTGCTCCAGCATGTCGGCGTAGGACCGTGGAGCACCGGGCAGGTGGTCAGCGTCAAGGTCAAAGATGAGGTCGGCATTGAGCCAGTTCTTCTCTTTCATCTTCGGTGCGTCGGGGTATTCGTAGTACGCTACTGAGTAGTATGCATGTGCAGGCACCATGCCTGTGAGATAATCCGTTAGCTCGCCCCGGGAACCAAAGCCTTTATGACGCCGCATCACGGTCTCCGGCATCTCGTCAAACAAAATGAATCCCCATTCCCGCGAGGTAAATTCCGGCGGCAGGTGTATGTCAGCAGTACGATAGTAGTCCTGGAACTTTGATCTGAGGAATTGTTTTGTTTTCTCGTTCATTGGCGTGGTCTTCTCTTTCAGGGAAGTTTTGTTTTATTGTAGGTTTATGAAAAGATACCTTTTTCGGATTGGCACCACTCTTGGATTTATTTTTTATCGTAATATCTTCCTTGTAAAAACAAAAATGAAAAGTGCAGTCATAAAAACACCGAGCTCGGACTCGATAGATGCAAAAACACGGCTCAAACCAATTGGATGAACATCACCATAACCCAGAGTAGTGAATGTTATAACAGTTGTATATACGCAAAATAAAAAATCTGTCAAAATTGAATGAAAGTTTTGTATCAACATTTGAAAACCATAGGAGATCAGATTTAAATCATAAACTATTAGTTTTTCAGGTTTGCTAGCAAGTTCACTCCCAAGATATTCAATACCACCGAATAAATAAGAAAATGCAAATACAACAATTATAATTAATGAAACTCCAACCACACGAAATGGTTCTTCACCATAACCATATGACCATTTTAAACCGACTTTCCAACTATTTCTTTTTAAAAAGTTCATTTGTTTTCTTTTACATTTCATTTCTTGATAATAGATTTTTCCAGTCGTGTCACTATCGCCA